>NZ_FUYE01000013.1 GCF_900167535.1 Prosthecobacter debontii | reverse complement strand
ACCAGTCGCCAGTTGCTCGCAGCGCTGCCGGAGTTGGGCAAAGTATCGCGAGGGCAGATCGCGGCGCTGGCAGGCCTAGCGCCTTACAACCGGGACAGTGGCAAATGGCGTGGGCGGCGTTTTATCTCAGGCGGACGCAGCTGTGTGCGGCGTGTGCTTTACATGGCAGCGTTGGCGGCCATCCGCCATAATCCAGAACTGAAGGTGTTCTACAAGCGTCTGAAGGAAGCCGGCAAGCCGTCCAAAGTGGCGCTGGTGGCGACGGCCCGCAAGTTGCTGATCCATCTCAATGCTATCCTCGCTCGCCACTTTAAAAAAACTTCTTCTAACACTTGCCTTTAACACAGTTACTCCAGGTCCATCTCCTACACTCAATGCCCAGCCGACTCCGCTTCATCGGGGTCCGTGTCTTCGACCTGAGCGGTCTTCTTCAGTTCGGCGATGAGTTCGTTGAACTTGGCGTCCTTGTGTGCCTCCAGCAGGCGCTGGCGCACGGCCTCACGCACAGCGGCAAAAGGGATCGGCTCGGGAGCTTTGCGGCCGAGCAGGGTGCAGAGATGATAGCCGAGTTGAGTGGTGAAGACGGGGCTGATTTCCCCCTCGTTCATGGAGAAGGCAATGACTTCGAACTCCTCCATGAACTCGCCGCGCTTGAACCACCCCAGATCGATCTGCTGCTGCTCATCGGCACGGTTTTCCTCCGCCAGTTTCATAAAGTCCGCCCCGGCCAGGAGTTGGCGGCGCAGGTCACGCATCAGTTGATAGACTTCCGTGCGGCTTTGAGCCCCTTGCAGTCCTTTGGTGATGTGGGCGGCCTGGATCAGTTCCTCGGTCATGTAGAGCTTCTGATCCTTGTCATAGGCGGCCTTCAGTTCCTCTTCAGTGTAGTCGGGATCTGGGCCATAGACCTCCCCCAGCATCTTATCCAGGCGTACACCGCCTTGCACATTCTCTCGCACCACCGCCTCATCTTTGTAGGGCATGCCGATGTTCATGTAGAACTGGTCTTCGCCACCCGCTTCCTCGATGAGACGATTCAGCCGTTCCGTGACATCCTCCTCCGAAACGGTTGGGAAGCGCTTGAGAGACTCTTGATTGAGCAGCACCCGGGAGATGATGTTATCCTTGGCATAACCCCGAAATTCCTGGTCGCGCTCGCAGCAGGAGACCTGGAGCATGCGCTCGTAGTGTCCCTTCACATTGCGGAATTCTCCCTCGATGACTTCGTCGTCGATTTCTTCGCCATTGATGATCAGTGCCATGCTTCATTCGGAGCGAAGAACCGCGAGACAAGCAAGATGAAAGTCACATTCTCCAACGTCTCGCCAGGAGAAACCGTGCAGAGTGCCTAACAAGACTGTCGTCCCCGATGGCCTCCCAGGGTTGACAGTCCGCCGCCGTCCGCGTAGTTGCAGAAGATTTTTTGGCCCGGCATTGAACTTGCGCCGGATCACAGACGTTAACACCCCCAATTACTTCTGACTGAGCATGCCATCATTGTTTTCACGCACCTCCTTCCGGCTGGCCACAGGTCTTCTCGCCATCGTTTTAGCTTCCTGTTCCGCGCCGCAGCGTTCGGCAGTGCGGTCAGGCGGTGATTTCAGCAGTTCCACCAGTTACGTCCAGACGGCCTATCCCACCACGGCAGGCACTGCAGGCACGATCACACCGGTGGCCTATACCCGGCCCACCTGGGATGTGGAAGCCGAGCCAGCTTTTATTGCGTCGAATTCTCCCTCCATCCGTGCATCATCCTACCTCTTGATCGATGCGCACACAGGGCGTCATCTGGCGTCCCGAAATGCGGAGACCGCGCGGGCGGTGGCCAGCACGCAAAAGCTGGTGACCGCGCTGGTGGTGCTGGATGCCGGAAATCTCGATAAGCCGGTGAGAGTGCTCGCCTCAGATCTCCAGGTGGAACCGACCTGCCTGGGGCTGCGTGCTGGGGAAGTTTATACCCGTCGCCATCTGCTGTATGCCTTCCTCATCAAGAGCTGCAATGACGTGGCCAATGTCCTGGCCCGTGACAACGCCGGGAGCCTCAGCGCCTTTGCTGCCAAAATGAATGCCAAGGTGCGCTCCCTGGGCTGCACGAACTCAAACTTCAAGAACCCCCATGGCCTGACCGTCAGCGGCCAATACTCCACCGCACGCGATATGGCCCGAGTCGCCATGGCGGCTTATCGCAACCCCATCATCCGTGATGCGGTGCGCCGGAAATACTACACCTTCCGCAAGAACAGCGGCAGCACCGTGACGCTGAAAAGCACGAATGAACTGCTCGGCAATATGCCGGAATGCAATGGCATGAAGACCGGTTACACCGTGGCCAGTGGCCGCTGCCTCATCTCCACCGCCAGTTCCCGTGGGCGTGATGTGATCCTGGTCCAACTCGGCACGAAGACCAAATACATCTGGGATGATGGTCGCCTCCTCATGAGCTGGGGCCTCCAACGCGCGAAAGGCGGTGGCCTCACGGCGGCGAATTGGTGAGCCGGGCATTGGCCTGTCGCGAGTTCGTAACTGTGTTGCTGGCGGCACCTAACCTGCTGCCGCCGAAAGGTGGAAAGCATTGAAGCCGTTGAGATTTGCCGACCTGCGAAACAATTTCTAAGGCCAAGGATTGGCATGCTGGGAAACACACTGCGGAAGTCGCTCTCATTGCGTGTGAGCAGTCCGTCGAAGCGTTCAGCAAAGGCTCCGATGAGAATGTCGGCCATGGGACGCTTGTTGATGCGGCGCTGCCGCCGAGCCTGAACATAGCGATGCCAGGCTGCATGGGCCGTCAGGGTTTCTGTTCGCGTCCAGACTTCGGACCATGAGACTTGCAGGTGGTAGAGAAAGAGTTCCTGCCGAGCGACATTCCCATCAAAAACAGGAGCTAGTTCTGCGTAGGTCACAGGTGAAATGACCAACCCTTCGGGCCGTTTGGCATCCAGAAGCGTGGCCGAGGCAACGGCAAACTGGGGATCGGCATCCGCGATGTCGATAAGCAAGCAGGTATCGATCACCCAAGGCATGTCAGTCCGCGTCTCCCTCGCGCAGTTCCTTCATCCAGTCGGCTGTCGCGCGTGGCGTGCGTCCGCCATTCAAGGCAAAACCGATCATTGCGCGCGCTCCCAGCGGAGGGGTTTGATCTGCGTTGGCAGTGACTCCTTGTTGAATAGCAGAAGAAGTGGTTTTCTGAATCTGTCCGCTCAAGATATTTCTGCCAGTCCTCGCTAAAAGCTCGGCTAACTCAGGCATATACCTTGTAATTTCAGCAGACAATACATCGAGACGAGATTCGGATCCCCATACTGCTCTATCTTGATCATGCAAGTCAGAGGCCGAAAGGAAATCGAAGACGGACTTCAAGCCCGCCCGGACATCTTCAATCTCCTGTTTCATGATCTAAATATCCGGCATTTAGTCATTTAAGCAACCGCCTCCGCACACCGACCACACAGCGTCGGATGCTCAGCGACGGAGCCGACATCGGGGAGCAGCTTCCAGCAGCGGGCGCATTTGGGATTGCTACAGACGCCGACGCTGGCGGCCAGTTCGGTGCCACGGGTGATCTTCAGCTCGCTGAGGATGAAGAACTCCTGAAGCGTGCCGAGGTCGCTAAAGACGGAGTGATCGAAACCTTTCTCCGGTAGAGTGAGAGAAACCGTGGCTTCCAGGTTGGAGCCGATCTTCTTCTCCTGACGGGCTTTTTCGATGGACTGCTGGATGACGGCACGGGCCTGCACGAGCTGATCCACAGCAACGCAGGCATCACCAGGAGCGAAGGCCGCAGCAGGGGCTGGGAAAAGCTGGAGGTGGAGACTCTCGGCATGTCCGAGGTGTTCCCAGGCCTCGTCGGCCGTGAAGGCCAGGATCGGGGCCAGAAGCTTGCACAGTGTCTCGGTGATCTCACGGATGGTGGCCTGGGTGGCGCGGCGGCGTGGGCTACCAGCGACATCGCAATACATGCGGTCCTTGGTGATGTCGATGTAGAGGGAACTGAGGTCACCGGTGATGAACTGATTCACCAGGGTAAAGACCTTGCGGAAATCGTAGGCGGCATAGGCCTCGACGCAGTCCTTCACCAGCACATGCTGACGCTCGAGGATCCAGCGATCGACGAGAGTGAGTTCGGCTTGATCCAGGGTCAGGCCCTTGGCTTCATCGTGAAGGTTGCCTAACAAGACACGCATCGTGTTGCGGATGCGGCGATAGTTTTCACCGTTCTGCTTGAACAGATCTTCGGAGAAAGGCACGTCGCTCTGATAGTCCACACTGGCCACCCAAAGGCGCACCATGTCGGCACCGTAGGTGTTGTAGTAATGGTCGGCGGTCATAGGCTTGGCGTTCTTACCCGCATTGCCCTGATCGCTCTTGCTGATCTTTTTGCCGCTGGTGTCCACCACGAAACCGTGGGTGATGACGCTCTTATAGGGAGCTGCATCCCGGGCCACCATGCTCATCATGAGGCTGCTCTGGAACCAGCCGCGGTGCTGATCCGTCGCTTCGATATACATGTCCGCCGGAGCGTGAAGCTCGGGGTGACGATCCAGCACGGAGACATGGCTGCAACCGGAGTCGATCCACACGTCCAGGGTGTCGTTGCCGCGCTTCGTATCCGCAGGCAGACCCACTGCCGCCGCCCACCAGGCGTCGTCTTTTTCGAACCAGAGGTTGGTGCCCTCTTTCTCGACGATGTCGGCCACCTTGTTGATGACGTCCGTCCGCATGACGATGCTACCCTCAGCGCTGTAAAACACGGGCAGAGGCACCCCCCAGGTGCGCTGGCGGCTGATGCACCAGTCGGGACGATTTTCCACGGTGCCATAGATGCGGTTACGGCTGGAGGCAGGCAACCAGGTCACCTTGTCGATCTCTTCCAGGGCTTTCTGGCGGATATCGTCGATCTTGATGAAGAACTGCTCCACCGCACGGAAGATGATCGGCGTCTTCGAGCGCCAGCAGTGTGGATACTGGTGAACATACTTTTCGTTACCCAGCAGAGCGCCTTTTTCCTCCAGGATGGCGATGATGCCTTCATTGCTCTGGAAGACATGCTTGCCCACGAACTCAGGCAGACCGCACTCAGCGGTGTATTTGCCGTCTCCATCCACGGGGGACAGGATCTCCAGACCATGCTCACGTCCGGCCTGATAGTCATCGGCACCGTGACCTGGAGCGATGTGCACCGCACCCGTGCCGGTATCGGCCGTAACGAAGAGGGTGTTGATGACCTTGGACGTGCGCGGCAGGAAGGGATGCTGAGCTTCCTGACCGGCGAGGTCCTTGCCCTTCAGTTTGGTGATAGGCTGGGATTCATCCAGCTTAAAGCCAGTGCTGGCGGCGAAACCTTCCAGACGGGAGGTGGCGATGGTGAGCTTTTCCGTGCGACCACTCTCATGGACGAAGGTGCCGACGGTGTAGTCGAACTCCGGATGCAGCGCGATGGCGAGGTTTGCAGGGAGGGTCCAGGGCGTGGTGGTCCAGATGACCAGAGCTGATCCCTCAGGCAGGGCGAATTTCACAAACACCGCCGGGCTGGTTTTCTCCTTATACTCCACCTCGGCCTCGGCCAGAGCGGTCTGGGCGCCGTAGCTCCAGAGCACGGGGCGCTTCATGCGGTAGATCAGGTTTTTCTCCACCGCCTTGCCAAAAGTACGCAGGATGCCGGACTCATAGCCCGGATCGAGGGTAAGGTAGGGGTTCTCCCAATCGCCAAACACGCCCAGGCGCTTGAAACTGTTGCGCTGGATGTCGATGTATTTGCGAGCCTCCGCCTCGGAGCGCTGGCGCACTTCCACAGGGGTCAAACCGGTGGCCTGTTTCACCACCTTGAACTCGATCGGCAGGCCGTGACAGTCCCAGCCCGGGACGTAGGGGCAATGATAACCTGCCATGGTCTTGGACTTCAAGATGAGGTCCTTCAGCAGCTTGTTCAGGGCGGTGCCCATGTGCACGTCACCGTTGGCAAAGGGAGGGCCATCATGCAGGATGTATTTCGGCTTGCCCTGGCTCTGTTCTTGGATGCGCTGATAAATCTTCCCCTCCTGCCACTTAGCCAGACGCAGGGGTTCCCGAGTGACGAGATCCGCCTTCATGGGGAAGTCGGTCTTCGGCAGGAGAACGGTGTCTTTGTAGTTTTTGGCAGGGGCAGTCTCAGCGCTCATGGGAAATGGGGGGCGGAGACTAGACGCGACTCAGGCCTAGGGCAACTACAAGCATCGCCGCACCACCAGCTCGACCCGTCCCAGCTCACGGCCCGTCAAAGATCGACGCATCTTCATTGGACACCGCCGAGGGGTTTCCTCCGATGCCTTTCGTATGCGTCAGCCCCAAGGCTTTGCGTTTGCGGGCCTCGGCAAAGAAAGCCTTGAGCAAGGCCACGCTTTCCTCGGCTAAGACATCGGGGGTGATCTCGCTGCGATGATTCAGATTCGGTGCCTGGAGCAGATTCCAGAAGCCGCCTGCCCCACCGCCTTTGGGATCGCCACAGCCAAAGATGACGCGCCGGATCCGGCAGTGAACAATGGCCCCTGCACACATCGGGCAGGGCTCCTTGGTCACATACAGATCACAGTCGGCCAGCCGCCAGTCTTCCAGGGCACTTTCAGCCTGCGTCAGCGCCAGCATCTCGGCATGAGCGGTGGCGTCTTTGAGGGTCTCCACCTGATTCCAGGAGCGACCGATGACAGTCCCCTGATGCACGATGACAGCGCCGATGGGCACCTCATCCTGACGGGCTGCTTTCCGCGCCATGCGCAGGGCTTCACGCATGTAGTGCTCATCCGTCGCCGGGTCGATCACGGGGGGCACGATCAGGCTCATAGCAGTTCCTCCACAAAACGGTTGGGGTCGAAGCGTTGAAACTCCTCCACTTTTTCTCCCAGACCGATGTAACGGGTGGGCACGCCGAGCTCCTGCTGGATGTTCACCAGCACGCCGCCTTTGCCGCTGCCATCCAGCTTGGTCACGATGACACCGGTCAGCGGAATGATCTTATGAAACTCACGGGCTTGTTGCAGGGCATTGGCCCCCGTGGTGGCATCCACCACCAGCAGCACCTCATGCGGGGAGGTCTCGTCTTTACGCCCGAGGATGCGGTGAATCTTTTTCAGTTCCTCCATGAGGTTGTGCTTATTGTGCAGACGGCCTGCAGTGTCGCACAGCAGGAAGTCAGCCTGAGTGCGCTGGGCGAGATCGTAGGCCTCGAAACACACCGATGCGGGGTCTCCATTCGGCGGCCCTTTGACCATGGGGATGTTCAGGCGCTGGGACCATACCTCAAGCTGCTCAACCGCCGCTGCACGGAAGGTATCCGCTGCGGCCAGCACCACTTTGGCACCGCCTTTGTTCAGCAAGTAGGCCAGCTTCGCCGTGGAGGTAGTCTTACCTGTGCCATTGACACCGATCACCAGCACCACCTTGGGTTTGCCGTCCAGCTTGCTCATCGGCGTCACACTATTGGGCAGGATCTTGCGCACGTGCTCACGGGCCACCTTGACGATGTCGGCGCCGTGAAGCTTCCGCTGCTGGGCCTGGAGATCCTCCACGATCTGGAGGGAGAGACGCGGGCCCAGATCACCGGCGATCAAAGCAGCCTCCAGATCATCCCAATCGATATCGGGTTTGGTGAAGCGCTGCAGGAGGGATTTGAAAAAGCCAGCCATAGATGAAAACGAAAATCAGGGGGCCGAGTGCATACTCAGATTTGATGCCCCTGCCACCAGGAATGATACGGACCTGCCCGAATGGCGGCGTAAAGGAAGAAACAGGTTTGCACGCACGTTGATGTATGCCCTTGTTGTTTTCTCTTCCCATCATGAAGTTTACGCCCCTCCTTTCTGCGTTTTTCCTGGGTGCTCTCACCCTCACTGCCCAAGCCGCCACCTTCACCGTGGAAAAAACCGCTCCAGGCGGTGCCATCGTGAAGATCGACGGCCAGTTTTTCACTGAGCTCGTGGTGGATCAGGCCAATAAGCCCTACCTGTGGCCCATCATCGGTGCCGGTGGCGTGACGATGACTCGCGCCTTCCCGATGAAGGTGATCGAAGGTGAGCAGCACGATCACCCGCACCAGCGCGGCCTGACTTTTGGTCATGAAGGCATCGGCGGCTACGATAGCTGGGCCGAACCATCAACCTTCGCCGAAAACAAGAACGGCAAATACGACGAGCGCATCAAGCACCTGGGTGCCATCAAGCTGCAAACGCTGAAGGACATCCAAGAGGGTGACACGGCCTCCTTCACCACCGTCTCCGACTACGTGGACGCCGACGGCAAGAAGATCCTGGAAGAAGTCCGCCAATACACCTTTAAGGTCGTGGGTGATACCCGCCTCATCGATGTGAATCTGGACCTCATCGCCACCGAAGGCGACACCCTGGTGGACGACAAAAAAGACTCCGGCCTGAGCATCCGTATCCCCACCGAAATGGCGGTGGAAAAGGAGAAGAAAGAGAAAGGCACCGGCCACATCATCAACAGCAACGGTGATATCGATGCTGACGCCTGGGCCAAGCGCGCCACTTGGTGTGACTACTACGGCACTGTGGGCGGCAAAGCCGTGGGCGTAGCCATGCTGAACCACCCCAAGAGCTTCCGCCACCCCACTCCATGGCACGTGCGCACCTACGGTCTCTTCACCGCCAACCCCTTCGGCCTCAAGGCTCTGGACCCGACATCTGAAAGCGGCGCGATGACCTTGAAAAAAGGCGAGAAGATCTCCCTGCGTCACCGCTTTATCTTCCATCTGGGCAATGAAAAGGACGCGAAGATCGCCGAGGCCTATGCCGACTATGCGAAGGAGCCCTGAGTTAGCATCATCGTCATTGATTGACTGAACAAAAAAGCGGCAGCTTCATCGGCTGCCGCTTTTTTTGATCCAGATGTTGTCTAACCGAGCCTTCGGTTAGGCCACATCCTCAATGCTGCTCCACCAGGGCAGCGGCCCATTGAAGCCGTTGTTGTAGGCGGCGCTGTTCACGAAATAGGCCGTATCGAAACCGGTGCCGCCATAGACATCCACGTAGTAGTTGAAGTCATTGCCAACGAACTCGATGACATCACTGTTGCCAGCATAGAATTCATCATTGCCCGCGCCGAGGCTGATGGTGACATAACCATCAAACCAACTGTAGATGCCAGGGACGCTGGCATCGGTATCAAAGCGCACCAAATCATTGCCGTTGCCCGTGTTGACGTAGACATCCCAATCAAAGATGCCGTTACGCACCTCGACATAACTATCAGCATTACCCCCCATTTTGATCGAGACGTTGCGCCAGAATTCACTTTCGAACAGGCGCACTTCATCGGCTAGGCCAAAAGCAGCACTGGTGCTGATAGCGAGATTTCCCTGAAGGATCGCATTTCTCACCTGCACATCCGCAGCGCCTGAGCTCAAGCTCAAGGTTGTCGAACCCACGATATTGACTAAGTCGGAGCCTCCATCGGACTCCCCAATGTCCACCCGGTCAGATCCGCTGCCTCCACTGTAACGTAAGCTACCGCCGATGGCGGCCTCGACCGCCTCAATCCCCATAAAGTTGGCTCCGTGCGAAGCACTGACAGAGAGATTCTTGGCAATGACCACCTCAGGGCCTGACAGGAAGAAATTATCCACGCCCGACCCACCTTTATAGCTCATGCTGCCCGCGACGCCAAAAAACTCGGTGGGGGCAATCTCCAGAATGTTTTCCCCCGAGCTACCAGCGAAGCTGAAATTACCATCCACAATGACCTCACGGGCACCGATCAAAAAGTCATCCAGGCCTGACCCACCACTGTAGCTAAGTGCTCCCACCACAAGCTGGTCCATCTCCACCATCGTCGTGGTGTTATCCCCATGGCTGAGCTTGATAGCGAGAGTGCCATCGACAAAGAGGCTACCGAGGACCGTCACATAGTCCTCTCCAGCCGTGGACTGCAATATCATGTTTTTGCTGACCACGAGGCTGTCCGTGGTCTCGAGACCAATTTCAAAATCAGTTGGTCCCTTCGTCGATTTTAAGGTGAGGCTGCCATTCACCTCCCCCACCCCGACCTGGAAGCGAAAAGTCTGGATCTCATTCACCGCGCCGCCAGAGACGACCGAGATGTTGCCATCCGAGAGCAGCGTATCTGCGTTCACGTCCAGTGTATTGGGGCCGCCCCCCAAATTCGCACTGAGTCCTTTGGCAAAGTAAAGATCCCCACCCGCCGTGAAGTAGTCATCGCCATTTCCCATCGTCACTTTCACCGTGCTGAAAATCTGGGTTGAGGTGAGATCCAGCTTATCATCCCCATTTCCTGTATTCACACTGAGAGTTTTCAGGATATCCACGCCATCGAACAACACATCATCGTCACCATCTCCCGTTGCCACTGTCACGGTGCTAAAAATCGTGGACGAGGTCAGATCCAGCTTATCATCCCCATTCCCTGTATTCACACTGAGGGTTTTCAGGATATCCACGCCATTGAGTAACATTTCATCGTTACCATCCCCTAGGGTGGCTTTCACTGAGACGGGTTTGTCAAAGGTGATGGACTCTAACTGCGGCCCGCCATTCAGCCGGAACTCGGTATTGTCTCCTGGAACATCATGAATACGACTGATGGTCCACTGATCCCCAGATTGCGTGATCTGGAAATCGTTGTGATGTGCATCGCCCGAGATGGTGAGAGCACCGCTGGCCGAGAGAGAGAGGGAAACGAGCCCCGCAGGAGCCAGACGGGGCTCCAGAGACTCGATCACCGAAGGAGAAAGCTTCATGGTTTTCATGGGGGAAACGGTTGGGAATGAACGATAGACCCACCAGGAGCCCGGTTTATTCACCGATCGTGCATAGTTCCCGACGTGGCACCGAGCGGATGTGTCCATGCCCTGCCGAAAACAGTCCCGTTTTGATAGCGTAGGTCTTCCCAGACGTTCTTCTCATGATGGTCCGCACGCTTCTATTCCTAGCTCTTTTGGCTCCGCCCGTATTCGCCACTGCGGCGGGGCCATTGCGTTACAACCGAGACATCCGGCCCATCCTCTCCGACAACTGCTTTGCCTGCCATGGACCAGACAAAAACCATCGTGAGGCCGACCTGCGCCTAGATGTGCGGGAGGCCGCGATCGAGATGAAAGCTATCACCCCTGGAAAGCCTGAGAAAAGCAGTCTCATGGATCGTATCCTCACCCATGATGAAGATGACCTGATGCCGCCGCCGGAGTCGAAGAAAACCCTCACCGCCGAGCAGAAGGAAATCCTCGCCGAATGGATTCGCCAAGGTGCCCCGTATGAACCTCATTGGGCTTACACACCTTTGGTCAAACCGACTTTACCCGCTGGCACCTCGGACAAACCTGCCATCGATGCCTTTATTCAGGCCGCTCTCAGCGCTAAAGGTATTGCCCCTTCCCCCCAAGCCGATGCCCACACCTTGATCCGGCGTCTGAGCCTGGACCTCGTGGGTCTGCCGCCTTCCCCAGCAGAGGTCAGCGCATTCGAGCAAGATTTCACCCGAGATCCCCAAAAGGCGGTCGAGACCTGGACCACTCGCTTGATGGAATCCCCTCACTTTGGCGAGCGCTGGGCCGCGTGGTGGCTGGATGTGGCTCGCTTCAGCGACACCGTCGGTTTCCATGGAGATCAAAATCAGCGCGTCTTTCCCTATCGGGATTATGTGATCGCTGCGTTCAATACGAACAAACGATTCGATCAATTCACTCTCGAACAACTGGCCGGTGATCTCCTGCCCAATCCGACCACGGAACAACTCATCGCTACAGGCTTCAACCGCCTGAACATGATGACCCGTGAAGGCGGTGCTCAGCCGAAGGAATACCTGGCCAAATATCAGGCAGATCGCGTGCGCACCATCGGCGGCACCTGGCTGGGGGCCACGCTCGGTTGCGCCGAGTGCCATGACCATAAGTTCGATCCCTTCACCGCCCATGACTTCTATGCCATGTCCGCCTACTTCGCGGATGTGAAGCAGTTTGGCGTATATTCCAGTTATGGTTATACTCCCGTGGAAGAACTGAAGGGCTGGAGCAACGAGCACCCCTTCCCGCCCGAGCTCCAGGTGGATAGCCCCTACCTCCAGAAGCGCCTAGCCCACCTGAAGACTCAGATGGACCAGATCGCCCTCAAAGCCCTGCAAGCCGCGCCTAAAACCGAGGTGCAGCAGTGGCGGCGAGATACCTTGGCTCGGTTGAAAACCCATCCCGAAGGCTGGTTCAGTCCCACCTTCGAGGCCCAGACCACCCTCGCTCCGCCCTCCAAAAAAGGAGCGCCGCCCAAGCCTAAGCCAACCGATGCCAAATCCGTCGATGACTCCCGTATCACGGCCGCTTCACAAAATCGCCTGCTGATTCAAGCCAAGGCAGCTCAGAACACCACCCTGACCTACAAGGCAAGCCAACCCACTCGCATTGCCGCCGTCCGCCTCGAGCTCCTGCCAGACGCTGCCCACCAAGGCAGCATCGAGCTCAATGGAGCCACCAATGGCCTCGCTCTCACGCCCAGCTTCAGTGTCCGTCACAGCGGTGCAGCGAAGGATACCCCCGTCTCACCCTTCCATGCCGATGCCGACCTCAAAGAACCGCGATATTCCAGCACCGCTGAAGTCCCCGGAATCGTCAGCGGATGGAAGACCTCCATCCGCCAAACTCACGCTCCGCACACGGGCATTTACCTTTTGGATCAGCCCGTAGATCTCCAACCAGACGAGACCTTTTCGATGCGCTTGAGCAATCACAGCGCTGGCTGTCTCCGGCTTGCCTTTGCATCCGTTTCGCCTCCGTCCCCCTTGGCGAAGAACTGGATCACTCCCCTCCAAGCCAGCTTGGAAAAAGAGGACCTGACTTCCCCTCTCTATGCCCAAGCCTGGCTGCTGCAATCGGGCCAAAAGAGCGAAGCGCTCACCACCTGGAAATCCCTGCACGCTCAGGTGCTGGAATGCAACGATGGCCGGGCCTGGACGCAGGTCACCGTGGCCGTCCAAGAACCGCTCACCATTCGCCGTCTCCCGCGTGGCAACTGGATGGATGAAACCGGTGAAATCTGCCCGCCCGCACCGCCCGCCTTCATCGCAGGTGCTTTACCCGCCAACAGTCCCCGCCAATCTCGATTGGACCTCGCCCGCTGGCTCACCTCCCCACAAAACCCGCTGACCGCGCGCACCTTCGTCAACCGCCTGTGGAAGCAGTTCTTTGGCAATGGCCTCTCCCAAGCTGTGGATGACCTCGGTGCCCAAGGCGAGACCCCCAGCCATCCCGAATTGCTCGACTGGCTGGCGGCGGAGTTCCGTGACAGTGGTTGGGATATCCAACACGTCATGCGCCTCATGGTCACCAGCGCCACCTATCAGCAGGATAGCCGCACCCGCCCTGAACTCAGTGACATCGATCCTGGCAACCGTTTGCTGGCCTATCAAAACCCACGTCGTCTTGATGCCGAGTTTGTGCGTGACAATGCCCTCTTCATCACCGGTCTGATCAATCTGGACATCGGTGGCCCCAGTGTGAAGCCCTATCAACCGGGCGGTTATTATGAGAACCTGCAATTCCCCAGTCGCGACTACATCGCCAGCACGGATGATCGTCAATGGCGGCGCGGCGTTTACATGCATTGGCAGCGCACCTTCCTGCATCCGATGTTGGCCAACTTTGATGCCCCGGCCCGCGATGAATGCACCGCGTCCCGGAATGTGTCCAACACCCCACAGCAGGCCCTCACCCTGCTGAATGACCCCACCTTTGTCGAAGCCGCTCGCACCTTTGCTGAAAACCTCCCAGCAGGCAGCGATCAGGACCGCATCAACACCATTTACCAGCGAACTCTGGCTCGTGCGCCCAAGCCCAACGAACAACAAAGTCTGTTAGCTTTTCTCAAAATCCAGCGCGAGACCTATCAAGCCGCCCCCGCTGACGCTCAAAAGCTTATCTCCACCGGCTTACGCCCCGCTCCTCAAGGCAATCTCCCCGAACTCGCCGCCTGGACCAGCGTCTGCCGTGTGGTGCTGAATCTCCACGAGACCATCACACGCTATTGAGCCCACAGGGACGGTCGGCATTAATGCATGCAACCAGTCTCAAAGATGCCGGCATCGCCTCACAACACTGACCGCATGCTGTGCACTCCTAGCAGGAGGGTGACCTTGAAACTCGGTAATGTTCAATGCACAAAAAAATCCGCGTTGGTCAGATAAACTAACGCGGATAAGGGAAAAAGTTTAACTTTGTCTCAGGAAACGATCTGCGCGTCTAGAGGAGCTTTCTTGGCGCCGGGCTGAGGCGTGTAATAATAGCTGGCGTAGTTGTAATAAGTGTATTCCTTCAAGCTCGTGGAAGCACGGTTGAGAATGACACCGCCCACATTCACTTGGCGTTCATAGAGCAGGTCGAGAGCCTTACCGCTGAGGCGGGCCATGGTGGACGACATGCGAACGACGAAGAGAACAGTGTCGATCTTCGGCGCAAAGCTACCCGTATCATCAGCTACGAGAACTGGGGCGCTATCGAAGACGACGTAATCGTATTCAGCCCCCATTTCATGCAACACATCTTCCGCCGTCTTCGAGAGGAGCATCTCGGAGGTCTGATCATAGACGGCACCGCGAGGCAGCAGATGCAGGTTACGGATCGGCGTCTCCTGGACGGCATCGCGCCAGTGCAGGCCACCGCGGAGGACCTCGCTCAAGCCAGGGCTGACTGGCTGCTTGAAGAGTTCATTCACCCCACCACGACGGAGGTCACAGTCGGCCAGGAGCACACGTGCACCACCGAGGGCGAGGGTAATGGCCAAATTGGAGGTAACGGTCGTTTTCCCTTCATTCGGCACGGCGCTGGTGACCAGGATGGTCTTTGGCGGCTGGCCCTGCCAGTTCTTGAAAAGGATGGAAGAGCGGATATTGCGGAAGGCCTCGGCGTAAAGATGGCGGTCATCATTTGGCTGAAGGAGCTTCACATCCCCTCGCTGACGCTGCTCTGGCACCTGCCCCAGCACGGCTTCATTGGGGAACAGGGACTGGAACTCGGCAAAAGAGTTCATGCGGTCATCCAGGCGATCAAAGACGAGCAAGATCAGGCCACCAGCCACAAGACCGACCACCAATCCGATGACCAGAGGCTGCACCCATTCAGGGTCCGACTTGAGGGCTAAGGAAGCATGCTCCTGAATGGCCACATAGTCGGTCTGCACGTTCTGAAGCTGCTGGAACTCCTGCACACGCTCAAACATGCGGTCATGGGCCAGCTTGGTGGCCTCAAACTCTTTCTCCAAACGCTCGTGCTGAGCCAGCTTGCCACCGAGTTCAACCGCCTCTTTCGCCTGAGCGGCGATCTGTTGCTCCAGACCCCGAACTCGACGTTCCAGGTCAGCCTGCTGTCCGCGCAATTCCTTCACGATTTCCTGCTGGAAATTGGTCAGCAAACTTTTTTCGGCTTCAATTTCCTCGTCAATATCGACGATCATCGGATGCTGAGCCTTGAAGGATTTCAGGAGTTTGACGCGCTCTGACTCGAGTCGCAGGATCTTCTTACGCGTCTCCAGATAGTCCCGCTCCACGGACGTCAATCCCATGCTGCCTTGAGCAGACTCCACTTTGGGAGCGGCTGCATCCGCAGCAGTGGCAGCTTGGGCGGGGGTCATGGTGCCTGCCGCCAGTCCGCGCTCGCGGTTGCTCATGGCATTATCCA
This sequence comes from Prosthecobacter debontii, assembly GCF_900167535.1. Classification (NCBI taxonomy): domain Bacteria; kingdom Pseudomonadati; phylum Verrucomicrobiota; class Verrucomicrobiia; order Verrucomicrobiales; family Verrucomicrobiaceae; genus Prosthecobacter; species Prosthecobacter debontii. Next base: position 152,289 of record NZ_FUYE01000013.1, on the reverse strand, counting down.
CGTCCTGAAGCGCGAGAGTGATGTCATTAAGCTCCATCTCCAAGAACTTCTTTTTGACCGTCAAGTTGCTCAGCAAAGCGGCGGCCTCGTTGTTACCGTTGTTGAGGGTGACGATGTTATTGGCCTTGCGAAAAGCCTCCAACGCAGCGGCACGATCTTGAAGTTCCTTGCTCTTTTTCACCACCGTCTCGGTAAAAGTATTCAGGGCACGCTCAAGGCCCTGCTCACGGATCTGCTGACGGAAGGAGACAAACTCATCCAGCAATGCCTCCAGGAAGATCTGGGTGTATTTTTGCTCGGCCCCGATGGCAAAAACGTTAAAGATGGCAGATCCGCGAGTCTGCGTGACCTTGATCTCCACCTCCGAGTCTTTCAGGTCCGGATGCAGCGCCTGAACGCGCGTTAGAGTGCGTTTTTTGAGGTCGGCACTTTCGAGGGTTTCAATGATGGTGCCGTAGAAATCCTGCATGGTTTCCTGCCAGTTCAGATCCCCTTGGGCGACCATGCGGCCGCCCGCAACGAGCTTAGCCAAAGACGTGTAGGTCACTGGCTCGTTCATGATCAAAAGCGCCTGGACACAGACGCCGATGCTGGCGGTTAAAAGCAGGAACCACCAGCGCCGGGCCAGAAGCAGCTTGTAACGCTGAAACTTGGCGGAAGTCTCGTGAATCCGATTCAGGTTGGACGAAGGGATGGCCCCTGGCAGCGTCAGGTTCGGATCAAGGGGGAGATTCGGTGGATTGTTCACGTTCTAAAGTAAGTGTGGGCTTGCCGCAAGGATGACACTGCTAGGCCAACATGCCGCATTCTGCGGTCTTTGCATACAAAACGTCAAGCCATCCGTGGTTCTAAAAGAGACTCCCTGCGTCCGTCTCACGTTCAGAAGTTCACCTTTTTCTCATCCACAATGATCACATCGTTATTCCGGAGATAGACGTCATATTCCAGGTTCCCCTGACGCATGATGCTGTCCAGATTGACGACGATGGTCTTGTTTCCCTGCGGAGTCTTGCGCACCAGCTTAACCTTCTGAGGGTTAGCAAACTGAGCAAAACCACCAGCACGCAGGATAGCCTGGCTGATAGTAACGTCTTCGTCCTGAGGCAGCTCGTATTTGCCCTGGCGCAGTACTTGGCCATAGACGGTGAAAAAGTCGATCTCGGAACTGGAGTAACGCAAGCGGGCGTTCGGGTCATCTTGACGTTTCAGGTCGATGGCGACCACCACGGTAGCGACGTTATAAAAGCTCTGCTCCAAGCGACGCTTCACATCGAAGGCCAACTGCTTGCAGGTGCGACCAGCGGCTTTGACCAGACCGATATGCGGCGCATATACCTCACCGGTCGCCCCCACACGCATCTGCTGAGGCTCACGGCGGTCTTCCACCACACGCATACTGATCACATCTCCAGGCTCGATCATCTGGCTGTCATCGAGAACTTCCATGGAGTTGAGCACGGCGGCAGACCGAGCGATATCTCCCGTGGGCACCGGAGCCTGAGTCGGCTGGGTGCGGCGATCATCGACTTCACGATAGCCAGGATCCTGAGCGAAGGACCAACTGGCAGAAGCCAACAGAAGAAGAGCACACAGACGACGAACGGACATACAGATCAAGAAAGTAAACGGTTACCGGATGCGGAAAGCCGCAGGACTCGGTTAGAAGTTGTAATTGAAACCGAGGATAAAGCGGTTCTGCTCGAAGTCTTGATCGTTGAATTCACCCGGGCCGGATGTGACATCGGTCACATAATAGCGGTAACCCAGAACCAAACTGGCCTTCGGAGACAGCGCATAGGTGATATCGAAGTTCAGAGCGTGCTGGTCGAAGTTACCGCGAGAAGCTGCATCCCCCACCGCATCGGTATCCGTCCGACCAAAGTGATAGCCCGCACCAAGGGTAGCTTTGGAACTCAGCTTATGAGCGATATAGAGGTCAACACCATACTGGCTGAGATCTTGAGCATACAATCCGCCGGAACCCTCAGCCTGTTCATAATAACCGCTCAAAGAGATACGGCTCCCCTTCCAGGCGATCACCGACAAACCGTAGTTGATGTAGTCGGAGGTGATGTAGTTCGAGGTAACGTTCAGAGACGACTCATGACCGAAGGACAGGGAGTGACTGACGCGGGAATTGAGCTGATTACTGATCGTCACGCCGTAATAGAAGTCACTCAAATCGGATTGATCACCCGTGGATTGTGGCGCAGCTGTGCCAGGATCACTTGGATCATCGAAGGAGAAGTCCTGATAACCGGCAGCAAGGCGGATGTAAGTCGTGTTGCCAATGGGCAGAACGAAGAAGGCACCGATGTTACTGAGCATACCATCATTGTTGAAGTTACTGTCATACTTCAATGAAGTGATACCGCCTTCCAGACCTGCTACCCAGGTGCCAGTAGGGCTGTAGGTGAGCGAGGCATGAATGGAATCCGTCGTGCGACCAAAGTTACCGCTGTTATTGACAGGGTCACCGCTATTATCTTCCTCCAAAGGATCCGCAAAGGAGTGCATGTAGTTCACGGCCAGCGTCCAGGCAGAATTGATGCGCCAGTTAGCAGCCACACCCGTGTCATTTTGCAGAACCCCGAAGACCTGAGTGCGGGTCAGAGCGAAGTCGTTTTGCACCGCAGGACGCACAGAGGTGCGGTTATAAACAGTGATGAAGACCGGACCTGCCTTGATGTCGAAGGCGATGGTGCTGCCAGGGAGCACGTTCAGCACGAAATCACCACCACCGTAGGGAGCCAATTCAGGATGATTGAAATAGTGGTCAAAACCAATCGCCGTGGAGAGAGACAACCGGTTGTTTTGGGTGATCTGATAGTTGGCGTCGATGTTCAGCAAGGTGGTGCTGATGAAATCCCCGGTCGGGTTGGTGCCAGAACGATTGATGTTATCGTTGTATTCGAAGCCCTGATAGAGTCCAAAACCGATGTTAATCGGTCCCACGCGCACATTACGGCGACCATTCAAGAAGGGGTCGGAAACGTAGGTGGGAGCGAAGAAGCCGGTCGGAGAGGTGTATTGGCCAGCGTAGTTGGTGTAGTCACCCACGGTGCGGGCAGAATAAGCGGCGCTACCACTGCGGACGGATGGACGGCTCAATTCACGCGCGGTCTGATAGTCAGTCGTGCGCTGGCCCATGGCGGAGTCTTCGTTGGAGCGATAGATGCCGCTGTCATAGTCATAGGTCACATCACCATCGCGAGTGCCTGTGGTGGCTGCTTTTTCCGCTTTTTGACGGGCGCGTAGATCGTCGAAGAACAAACCTGTCTGTGTGGGAGAAGCGCCGTATTGAGCGAGGACAGAAGAGACACCAGCCATCTGCACAACACCTAAGGCAAGAGCGATCAGCGATGAGCGGCGGAGGGAGGTTAATCGTGCAAACATACGGTTGGGGGAGAGAAAACGCAGAGAATCGGAGAAAATTCCAATTCGATGAAAATCGATAAAAGCAACTGTGATGCCTGTTGTCCATCCTAAAAAGCACCTGAACAGTGAACGGATTGGCACAAAAATCACATTTATACCAATCCGAGTCGTCCAAAGCCGCGTTTTAGCGCCCCAATGGGATCCATTCCACCGGACCGTTCAGCCCCTCATCAGCCTCAGGCATAAGCCATTGGCGACGACTCAACGCCCCACGAGCATCCCCGAAGTCCAACTCCAACTGAACATCCCCATCTCGGCTGGAAAGCAAGTTTCTGCGCCGCACCAGCGGCCCCTCATCGGCGTGAATCACGTGCTTCAACTGACGGAACAAACGAGAGATTTTGGTGTGTCGGAGTTGGTTCATGGGTGACGCAGAATTCAATTGCGTGGCGCATGGAATAGTTCTTTTGAACAGCGTGTCAATCACTCATTTGAACAGTTATCACAATTGTTTTGATTTTTGCCTTCTTCGTTGACGATTTCCGCCGCGAGGGTGTGTATCAGCCCTATGCCAGGTCACAAAACCCGCCTATCCATCCCCGAATACGCCATGGCCCTCGCCCACGTGGCCAGCCTGCGTTCTGAAGATCCTTTCCGGAAAGTCGGCGCTGTCGCCATCGACTTTGACAACCGGGTCATCGGCACCGCCTACAACGGCCTCGCCCCGGGTTACAACGCCTCACCTGAGTTTTGGAACGATCGTGACGTCCGCCGAAAATACATGCTCCATGCCGAGGTGAACCTGTGCAGCCTCTTCACCCGAGGGAATGTCAAGTTGGTCGCCTGCACGACAAAGCCCTGCACCAGCTGCATGCAAATGCTCTGCGCTTATGGAGTGAAAGAAGTCTATTACCGGGATGATTATCCCGAGTCCGAGGCGGATGCCATCGCCGCTCGGTATAGCATCCAACTCGTGCAATTGACCGACTACCCGCAAATCGTCGCCACGCTGGATCAACCCTAGGCTTGGGGGGCGGTGCCGCAGGCGGAGACCCATTTCCCGCGAGTCACGACGCGGTCCCAGGTCACGCCGAGGCGGGACGCAACCGCCAGACAGGACTCTGCCTGGGATTTTAAGATCCCCGAGACCATCAAGGTGCCTCCAGGCCGCACCGCGCGAACAATCTGAGGAAACCCGGCCTCGAGAATGTCGTAAAAGATGTTGGCGATGACGATGTCGTATTGTTCACGCGCCTTCCATTCCAGAATATCGGTTTCGGTAAAGCGGATGCCCGGTGTGTCATTGCGCTCGGCATTCTCTTGAGAAACTTCTACGGCCTTGGGATCAAAGTCGCAGCCCCAGACTTTCGTCGCGCCTAGTTTCATCGCGGCGATAGCCAGGATGCCACTGCCGCAGCCGAGATCGGCCATCTTCCATGCGCGGCCTTGATAGGGGGCCGCCGCATCCACCAGCATGCGCAACACGGTGGCAGTCGTCGCATGGTGACCGGTGCCAAAGGCCATATCGGCAGGGATGGCGATCACTTCTTTACCCACGTGCTCTTTCTTGGCCTTCTTCATCTCAGCCGCTGTGCGTGCAGAGCAGATCACCAGTTTACCCCGCACTTGGATGGGAGGCATATTGGTCTGAGCCATCGCAGCCCAGTTGCGGTTCTTCACTTCGCGGACCGTGCCGCCAAACATCTTTTTCACCGCATCCACATCCCGCTGCTTCTCGGCATAGACCTCAACACGGATCGTGGTGCGCCCAGGCACGGTGGTGATAACGAGGTTCAGGGACGGATTTCCGGCGAATCTTTCCTCCCAGGCATCGCTCCATTTTTCCGAGGATAGCTTGGACCAGACAAACATGAAATGTGGGAACGATGTTTTGAGTAATCCCTCCAGCCTTTTCTTTTCGAAAGCTGGAGCGGGTGACGCGATTCGAACGCGCGACATCTTCCTTGGCAAGGAAGTGCTCTACCACTGAGCTACACCCGCCTTTGAAAAGCTGGAGCGGGTGACGCGATTCGAACGCGCGACATCTTCCTTGGCAAGGAAGTGCTCTACCACTGAGCTACACCCGCTTTTCTTGGTGGGCCGGAATCCTGGAGCAGAATACGACAGGTGCAAGCAGATAATTCAAGTTTTTCACGTTCATGTCTCACTCATGCGGAGATGAGAGTCTTTAGCGGGTCAAGTGGCGCATAGGATCATTTTCCTGCTGGCACCAGCGTCTGGAGCCGCCATGGTAGAATGCAATGGCCCCCCGAAAAGAAGTCACTCTCTCCCTGCTTACCTTTTTGATCCTGGTCGTCGTGGCTCTAGGCCTGGCCTACTCCTATCGCTTTCAGGGCCTGGAGTTGCGCCCTATGCATACGGATGAAGCCATCCTGGGAATGAAGCTGGCGGAGACCTGGAATACCGGGCACTTCACGTATGACCCGAAGGACTTTCACGGCCCCGCCCTGCATCAGGTCAGCCTGCTCTGGTCAAAGCTGGCAGGCTGGGGTGATCCCACCACCTGGACAGAGGCGAATCTGCGCATGGTCACCGTCATGTGCAGCATGGCTCTACTGCTGGTCACCCTGCTCTTTGCCGATGCCCTCGGCCGCTACGGCACCGCCATCGCCATGCTGCTGATGGCGTCGTCGCCGATGATGGTCTTCTACAGCCGCTACTTCATCATGGAGATGCTGCTGGTGCTGCTCATCGCATTGACTCTGGGCTGCTTCTGGCGGTATTCTCAGGGCGGCACGCGCTTATGGCTGGTCTTGGGCGGCTGCGCTCTAGGCTTCCAGCACGCTACCAAGGAGACTTTCATCCTCAACGTAGGCGCTGCCGTCGTAGGCTGGCTCGTCGCCCGCAGCCTGATCGGCGAGTTTGAGCCGCGGAAAGCGAGCAGCTTCAGCATTGGCCCTGCTCGTAAAAAAGGCCGCCCGGCACGCCCTTGGTTATGGGTCGCTCTGCCAGCGGTCTTCATTTCCGTGGCCGCCTTTTCCAACGGTTTTAAAGATTGGCAAGCCGTGGGAGACAGCTTTCTCACCTACCTGCACTACCTGGAGCGCAGCGGAGGCAGTGGTCATGAGAAACCGTGGCACTACTACATCAGCCTCATCTTCTGGCGCAAAGACACCCTCATCTGGACAGAGGCTCTCATCGGTGGCTTAGCGCTGATCGGGATGATTTACGCCTTCATCGGAGATTTCAAAAACACCGGTCGCCAAGCTTTCCTGGTGTTTCTTTCCGTTTACAGCCTGGTCCTGCTCATGGGCTATTCTGTGCTCAGCTACAAGACCCCGTGGTCCATCCTCAGCGCACAGCACGCCTTCATCCTTTTGGCAGGGCTCGGTGCGGGGGCTCTCTGGTCGGCCATGCCCGGAGCTTTCATGCGTTGGGTGTATAACATCCTGTTAGGGCTCGGCATCCTGCATCTTTGCAATCAATCGCTCGGCCTCACTGGCACCCATCCGAATCCGCAGCTCGAATACTCCGCCGACCCTCGCAATCCTTACGCTTACTCGCACACCCAAAAGAGCCTGTTGAAGCTGCTCGCCGAAGTGAATACCTACGTCGGTGATCAAGGTGATACCAAGACGATTCAGGTCATCTCTCGGGATTCAGGCTGGCCGCTGCCCTGGTATTGGCGAAACTGGAAAAAAGTCGGTTACCAAGACCGGGTTCCAGAGAACCTGGATGCCGATGTCATTGTCGTGGATGGGGAGTTTTATGATCAGGTGAAAGCCCGGATCAATGCGGCTAACTACACGGAGCATTACCCCTATGGACTGCGCCCAGGCATCATCTTGAGCGTACTCTTGCGTAAGGCTCCCGCACCAGCCCCGGTCCCGGCAGTGCCACCACCCGCCGCCTCGCCTGCCCCAACCCCGACTCCGGCCCCCGCTGATACCTCGCCCGCTAAACCAGCCCCTGAGACCGAAGCCGCCGTGCCGCCACCTCCTCCTGAGGGCACCCTATCTCAGCCACCGAGTTTTTCTCCCAGTCTGCCGAACCTTCCTGGAGGTCTAGTTCCACAGCCGCAGTTATGAGTGAGTATCACTGCTTCGCTCATGAAGCCATGGCCACCTCCTTCGAGGTGATCGTCTCCCAAGACGACGTGGACGCCACCTATGCCGCCCAAGCCGCCGAGGCGGTCTTTGCCGAGGTTGATCGTCTGGAGGAGGAACTGAGCCGCTTCCGCTCCACCAGCGACATCGCTCGACTGAGTAGCCTTAAGGCCGGTGAAACGTTGGCCGTTTCCCTCGCCGTGTGGGATTGTCTGCATCTCGCCAAGACAGTGCATGAGGAGACTCAGGGGGCCTTTGACATCACCATCGGACCACTGATGCAGCTCTGGCGCAGCGGTGAGGGTCACCTCATCGAGCCGGATGCGGAGCGTCTAGCCCAGGCTCGGCACAGCATCGGCAGCCACTTATTCGAACTGCATGAGGACGGCTGCAAAGTCACCGTGCATGCCGACCGCATGCTCTTTGACCTCGGGGCCGTGGGCAAAGGCTACGCCCTGGATCAAGCCGTGCAGATCCTTCAGGACTGGAGCATCACTCGAGCCTTCCTCAATGCCGGAGACAGCACCCTGCTGGCGTTACAGCCTCCATCGGGTGAAGACGCCTGGGGCATCACCCTGGCGGAAGGCAGCCGCGAAATGCAGCTCAAAGAACAAGCGCTCAGCGGCAGCGGTTTCATGGTCAAAGGGGCCCACATCATGAATCCCCGCACGCTGACGCCCGTGGCCCTCCAGGAGAAGCGCAGTTACGCCCTCGCCCCCACGGCCGCGCTTTCAGACGCTCTCTCCACCGCCTTCATGATCATGAGCCCAGAGGAGATCACTGCCTTGTGTGAGCGAAATCCCGGCATCCAGTGGCTGGAGGTGAGCCATTAAAATTCATCGCCCGGCACCTTCCACGAAAGCCCCCACAGGAATGCCCATTGTGCATCCTGTAGGGCCTCGTTTGATTGTCATTTACCGCCGTCCATGCCATCGGTGAGCCAGGCCAGATTGAAGCGAGCGAGGGTCAAGCGACCTCCGGCAAAGTGATGCAGGGAGGAGCCACTACCACTGCTGCCGTAGAAGCAGAGAATGGTGCCAGCAGGTGTAACAGCGATGTCTGAATACATGCTCGGACCCGGCTCGATGGTTTTGTTGACGGGCCAGGTTTGACCTTCGTCGTAGCTAAGTTTGACGCTGACGTTTTTACGGTCGCGAGTCTTCCCGAGCTCCTCTTTGCCCTTGGCCTTGCTGAGGTTATGCGGATTGGAAAATAGGATGCGGTTTTTACCGCCACTTTCTGCCAGGGAATAACGCACAATGCCGCCCATGCAGATGGGCTCCAGAAGAGCGTCATCGAAGCGAGGTGTGCTCCAGCCGGTGGCACCGTCAGGGCTGATGGTGACGAGTCGGCGATGGGCCTTGGACTCACTGCGCACGTTCAGCATGACTCGGCCATCTGCCAGCTCGATCGCCACGGTTTCATTGGGGTTGATCCACTCTTCGGTGCAGGGCACGGCGATGTCTCCGGCCTTCCAGGTCTGCCCCTGATCATCACTGTAGATGGTGGCGGTGACGCTGGGGCGGTGGGCATTACCACCGGTGCCCGTGGAGAGCCAGACAGGCACCACGAGGCGACCATTTTTGAGCTGAATACTGTGGTTAGGCCCCGTAGCCAGCACCTTCCAGTCATAGTCTTTTTTAAAAGCATCAAAGGTCGAGGTGATCTCCACCGGCGTGCTCCAGGTGAGGCCGTCATCGGTGCTGCGCTGGTAAAAGGCGCGCATATACTCCAGACAGAAGAGCATGTGCACGGTGCCGTCTTTATCGGCGATCATGACGGGGTTGTTGTACGTCACGTCCTTGGGATCCACGTTTTTCATCGCGAAGGCGAAGGGATTCTTCGTCTTTGGCCCCGGCACATCGGCAATGCTTTTCGGGGCGCTCCAGGTCTTGCCATCATCCGTGCTGCGACGCATGAGGATGCGGATGTCATCCCAGTCACTGACTCCAGCGGCGCGTTTACGGGCCTCGCACCAAGCGAGCACGCTGCCCTTGGCGGTGACAACCACACCCGGAATGTGGTAGATGTTATAGGCGGGGTCTTCCCCCACCACGAAGAGATCCTGCTTCTCGATGTAGGGCTCCACAGCGAGTGCGCTGGAGGCGAGGCAGAATAAACCGAGGGCGAAGCTGAAGAGTCGTATTTGCATGCGGTTGGTGGTATGAATCCAGATAACGCGGTGAGGGATGAAGGCTTCACTGGTCACCCATGCTAACCAGATCCCCACTGGACTGCTGCACTGACCATGAAGAAAGAGTAGCCCAGCTTCGTCACATCATGCTATGAGCCATGGCCTGATGAAACCCTTGTTGTCTGCCCTTTTCCTAATGCTCACCCTACCTGCCCTTGCTGAAGATGACTGGACTTCTTTGCCCCATCTCCCTGATCCAGAAGGGTTTGCCGGCTCCTTTGCCGGGGTTTCAGGGGGAGCCTTGATCGTAGCCGGCGGCACCAATTTCCCAGACAAGCGGCCCTGGGAAGGCGGCACCAAAGTATGGTATGAGCGCGTCTATGCCCTGGAGCAGCCGAAAGGGACCTGGAAAGAGGCGGGGCACCTGCCTAAATCCAACGGCTACGGCGTCTCCATCACCACACCCGAGGGGCTCATTTGCATCGGCGGCGGAGATGCCACTCACAATTTCCAAGAGGTCTTCCGTGTGGCTTACCGTGCGGGTCAAGTCACCCTCACCGAACTCCCCGCCCTGCCTCAACGCTGCGCCTTCATGGCTGGGGCGGAGATGGACAGCGTGATCTATGTCTGCGGTGGTATCGAGACCCCCACAGCAACCGAAGCGATGAACACCCTGTGGGCGCTGGATTTACAGCATTTGGATAAGGGCTGGAAGACGCTGGCCCCCTGCCCTGGTCCAGGCCGTATCCTTGCGACCATGGCGGCCCTGGAAGGCAGTCTGTATCTCTTCAGCGGAGCAGCTCTGAAAGCAGATGCCGAGGGTAAACCCACCCGCGAATGGTTGAAGGATGCATGGACTTGGCAACCTAACCAAGGATGGAAAAAAATCAGTGATCTGCCGCGTGTCGCCGTAGCAGCCCCCTCCCCCGCCCCGATCGTGAACGGCAACATCCTCGTGCTGGGAGGTGACGATGGTGCCTTGGTCAACTTTGAACCCAAGGACAAGCACCCAGGTTTCCCCCGCGAGATCCTGGCGTATCATCCTGGCAGTGACTCCTGGGTCGGGCTGGGAGATCTACCTTTCTCCTTGGTCACCACGCCAGCTGTGGAGTGGCAGGGGCAGATCGTTATTCCTGGCGGTGAAGCCCGCCCCGGCAAGCGCTCTCCTGCCGTGTGGATGGGGCGCATCACACCGCCCTGATTGTTGCCTTGACGCCCAGAGGCAAAATAAAACTATTTTTCGTTAGGCCGCAAACTCCACCACCACCGCCGTGCAGTTGTCCTTACCCGACTCCGCCACAGCGCGCTCGACGATTTTGAAGGCTTTCGGTTGGTCCTGAGGGGTCTTCAGATACTCCTCCAGCCGATTGTCCCAGAGGCCATCCGTGATGCCATCGCTGCACAGCAGAAATTTATCCCCTGGATGACAGCTCACCGCACCGAAGTGCGGGTGCAAAATCTGGTGTCCGCCGCCGAGCGCTTGGTTCAGCACATTTCGGCTGGGGTGCATGCGGGCCTCCCGTTCATTCAGCTTCCCTTGTCGGCGCAGCCAACCGACGAAACTGTGATCATGCGTGACCTGCATCATGCCTCCGCCAGCGGGCAGGTAGTAGATGCGGCTATCTCCCACATGCGCAAAGTGCATCCACCCCGGAGAGAAGCAGGCCAAGCTGAGCGTGGCCCCCATACCCGCACACTCGGCGTAAAACCGGCCCATGCGCGTCATCTCCGCATGCACATGGCTGAAGATTTCCTCAAGGGCGTCATTCACCCCGGTGGCCAACTTCTGGGCGGCAAGGCGATAGACCTTTGGCATCAGACGTGTGATGCGCTCCACGGCGATCTTGCTGGCAAACTCTCCTGCATTGGCCCCGCCCATGCCATCGCTGACTGCAAAGACGAAGTCATGATGCTCCAGGCTGGAGTCTCCCACCTTTCCCAGATAACGAATCTCATTGGCATCGTAGGCGAGTGCCAAAAATGCATCTTCATTGTTTTTGCGGACGCGGCCGACATGCGTCATGCCGGACCAAGAAAGAGCGGTTGGGGCGGAGGGAGGAGTCACTGAGAGGTTGGGCGATGGTTGAGCAATGGCTTAACGTCGGTTGGGAAACAATCGCTCAGCCACTGTTTAACCATGGCTAAAGCGTTGCTCAACTCTCATCTACCAGCCGCGAGGCCCCTGCTCCATGGGATCAGGCTCTGGCGGCGGGGGCCCCAGGTCAGGATCATCCAGGATGGTGGCAAACTCGAAATCAATCAGGCAGAACCTGCCCTTTTGAGGGCTGTAGGTCACATTGCGCATGTAGGGGTCTTCATGCCGCACGCCATACTGCTCCAGCTCGGCAAAGAGCTGCCGGAGCCGGTCCTCCGTCAGGGAGTCCACACGATTCCCACAGTTGGTCGTCACCATGTAGAGTTTGTCTGGATCAGCCTCGATCACCCGAGGCACGAAGGGGCAGCCCTGTTTTTCTAGGTAACGCAGCACTCTCACCTCGTGTTCAAACCGTTCTTTAGCCATGTGGCCCTTAAAAGTCTTGTGGACACGGCCATCGTAACCGAGACGAACATGAGCGCGGGCGGTATTTTTGGCTTCCATAGCGGTCACTTACGGGCTGGATCACCCGCCCTGCAACCTCCGCCAGCACTCAAAGATGAGAACTTTTTGAGAGCGTTATGAAAAAACAACTTCTACTTTGGCATAAACCATGCTTCATCCCCACCCGAGGGAATGAAGAAGAGTGATTTCTTCCCCAGGCTCCTCACTCAAAAAAGTCGAACAACAACCATGGCCAAATACAAACTCGAATACATCTGGCTCGACGGATACACCCCCGTCCCGAACCTCCGCAGTAAGACGCAGATCAAGGAATACGAAAGCTTTCCGACCCTGGAGCAGCTTCCTAACTGGGGCTTCGACGGCAGCTCCACCCAGCAGGCCGAAGGCCGCAGCTCTGACTGCGTGCTGAAACCTGTGGCCGTGTTTCCAGACACCACCCGCAAGAATGGTGTGCTGGTCATGTGCGAAGTCATGATGCCCGATGGTGTGACTCCACACCCATCCAACTCCCGCGCCACCATCCTCGACGATCCAGGCGCTTGGTTCGGCTTTGAACAAGAATATTTCCTCTATCAGGACGGCCGTCCTCTGGGCTTCCCAGAAGGTGGCTACCCAGCTCCCCAGGGCCCTTACTACACGGGCGTGGGCTACAAAAACGTCGGTGACATCGCTCGCCAGATCGTTGAAGAGCACCTTGACCTCTGCCTCGACGCAGGCATCAACCACGAAGGCATCAACGCCGAAGTGGCCAAAGGTCAGTGGGAATTCCAGATCTTCGGTAAAGGCTCCAAGAAGTGCGCCGACCAGATGTGGGTGGCTCGCTACCTGTTGATCCGTCTTTGCGAGAAGTATTGCGTGGACGTTGAGTTCCATTGCAAACCTCTGGGCAAAGACCTCGACTGGAACGGTTCCGGCATGCACGCCAACTTCTCCACCGACTATCTGCGTGAGACCGGCGGTAAAGAATACTTCGAAGCTCTCATGGCTGCTTTCGCCAAGAACCTGAACGAGCACATCGCCGTTTACGGTCCAGACAACCACATGCGTCTGACTGGTCTGCACGAAACTCAGTCCATCGACAAGTTCACCTACGGTATCGCCGACCGCGGTTCCTCCGTGCGTGTTCCTCACAGCTTTATCAACAACGGCTACAAGGGCTACCTCGAAGACCGCCGTCCGAACTCCCAAGGCGATCCCTACGCCATCGCTTCCCGCATCTTGGCGACTATCGCCGAAGTGCCGAAGCCTTAATCGGGTTTCAAGTTCAGACAACGATCACTCTCCCCTGGAGCGCCGCCTGGAAACAGGCGGCGTTCTTTTTTTTACCCGCACGATCCCTTCTTGCCAGGGAAACAACCAGAGCAGCCAGCCCCTTCACCGCTTCACCAAAGGAGCGTCATGAAATTTAGCCGTGACTCTCCCCCTGACGTTCGTTATTTTAGAGGTTCTCCCCCAACCGCTTTTTTTCATTCGACGTGCTTACCAATCAGCAGATTGACCCCGCTCAACTCGGTCAGACGAAACCGTTCATTCTCTTCCGCCCGTTTGTTGCGGTCTGGCATTTGCTGGTGCCTCCTACGCAGGCCCATAAGGACCGTCAGTCCCCAGTCGCACGCTGGATCGCACGCATTGGCATCCTGACCGTCTGCCTCGGTCTGATCATCGGGGCCTTCTTTTACGCCAAGCCGATGCAAGACAGCTATCAGGACTGGAAGGCCGAGGGCCTAGTGGCTGAAGCCCGTCAAATGGCCGAGGACGGCCAGATCGTGAATGCAGTCTTCAAGGCTCAAGAAGCTTACAAGATCAAACCGGACAACGTCCAGGCTATCCGAATCAACACCGAGTTTCTCACCGCGATGAAGCGTCCAGAGGCTCTATTTTTCCTGGATCAATTGGAAAGCGCCGGTGCCACCGAGCTGAAGGATAAGCAAACTCGAGTGAAGGCCCTCCTTAACCTCAACAGAAATAAGGAAGCTTCAGATCTGCTGGAGCAAGTGTTGAGCGAGGCGCCTTCCGATGCTCACTCGATGAAGCTGGCGGAGGAAGTCTGGGGAGCCAGCCAAAAAGAAGGCGTGCTGCTGAAGACACTGAAGACCTATGCCGAAAAACATCCTGAGGACGCTGAGCACAGCCTGCGCCTAGCCCGCATCCAGACAGAATCCAGTGATCCCTTAGAGCAATCAGCCGGAAGGCGTCGGGCCTGGGAAATCGCCCAAAAGGATGATGCTCTCGGCCTCAAGGCGCTCGAGTTTTTAGATAGCTTTGAAATGCTCCCACCCGATGAGGCCAGCCACCTGATCCAACGCCTGCGCGCTCACCCCAAGGCTACCGGTTGGCACAATGTCGCCGCCTTGAAACGGAAGCTGGCGCTCAATCCCTCGCAAAAGGTGGAACTGGTGCAGGAGGCCATTGATCTGGCGCATGGCAAATCCCGAGAAGACCTGGTGCCCATGGTGCGCTGGCTGGTGGAGCAGCAGCAGTTCCTCCAGGTGCTAGCTCTGGTGCCTGAAGATGAGGCCAAAGACTATCAGCCTCTGCTGGAAAACTACCTCACGGCCCTGACGATGCTGCAACGGTTCGAGGATCTGGAACGACTGGTGAATGACCCAAAGGTGCAGTCCATTCTCAATCAAAGCGTAGCCGCTTTCTACCGGGCTCACTTAGCCTTCGTCATGCGCAAACCTCCTGATGAAGTGCGCACCGCTCTGATTTTAGCCAAAAACGCGGCGGATACCGAGCGCCGAGGAGAACTATGCATCAAGATCGCCGAATACGCCGAGGCGCGCGGCTTTGCCGACATCGCCGAAGAAGCCTATAAAAGCGCTGCGCTGAATCCCCGCACCGACCGCATCGGCTACCAGGGTCTTATTCGCGCTTCGGAGGCCAATGGCAATACAGCAGGCCTGCTGGAAGCCGCCACCGAAGCCAACCGCCGCTGGCCTAACGACCCCGTTTATCAAGAGCGCTACATCTATGTAAACCTGCTCACCGGGCGCGAGTTGGAAACCTCCCTCCTCGCAGCTCAACAACTCCTGGATCAGCGCCCGGAAGATCAGCAGCGGCGTCTGATGGTGGCCTTGGCTCACTGGCGACTTGGCGATATCAAAACAGCCACCCCCTTGCTGCAGAATTTAGACCTGCGCGCGCTCTCCGCCGGTCAAAAGGCCGCTCTTGCCGTCTTAGCCCGTGACAGCAACGCCAACAACGCCGCCGATGCCGCCCGCACCGTCGTCAGCAACATTGAGGCTCAAGCCCGCATGCTACCGGAGGAACGCGGTTTCCTGACCAAAGCAACGCGGTAAGACAGCGAACCGTCTTACCGCGTCGATCTTGGAAAAATAAAGGGGTGAGCCTTACTTCACGGTGCCGTGGAAACCGGCTTTGTTCATGGAAGCAATCAGGTCGGCCTCGGTGAACTCACCTTTCACAGTGAAAGACTTGGCCTTGTTCTGAATGTCGTATTCTTTGACGCCAGGCACCGCCTTAACAGCATCCGTCATCGCGTTCACACACTTCTGGCAGCAGAGATGAGCACCCGTGACGGTGACATCCGTCAGTTTCTTTTCCGTTTTAGGGGCGCTAGCTGTTTCAGCGGTCTCTGAAGGCGTGCCGTAGTAACCGGCCTCCATGATGGCTTCGACCGCCTTTTTAGCCCCCATCTTGGTCTTCGCCACCACGGTGACGGTTTTGCCCTCAGCCGTCACGGTCACGTCCTTGACGCTGGTGCCAGCTTTGACGATGCCGTTGGTGCAGCTTTTGCAGCAGTTATGCACGCCTTCCAGCGTAACGGTGGTTTCCGCATGGATGAATCCGGCGGTGAAAAGGACAAGTGAGGCAAGGAGGGCTGTGGGTTTCATATGGGCAGTTAAAACGGACTCCCTTAGAGACGCAGGGCTCACGCTGTTTCTTTGTGAAAAAAATCTCCTGTAACCCCATAAGATGGAGGGAGTATCAAAACGCGGGAGATTCTGGGCTTGTTCCCTGCAATCTGGCCGCTCAACTCGATCTCCAAACCAACATCCAACATCTGACTCGGTTTAATCAAATCATGAACGCATTGCGACTTTGTCTTTTGGGCTCCTTCCTGAGCGCTTTGACGGCTGTGGCGGCTCCCCTGCCCGCAAAACTGGCGGGCGGCTATCAAGCCTTGCTTTACACCGGCGCCGGTGACACGGGGTCGCCCACCGGGCTACTGACCCTGACGGTCACCACCAAAGGCGGATTCTCTGGGAAGCTGACCAGCTCGGAAAACAAGGTCTATGGCGTTAAAGGCACCCTCGACTACACCGCTGCGGAGGCTCCAGAGGCAGAGGAACCGATCGGAACCGCGAGCACCCTCCCCGCGACCATTTCCATCGTGAGAAAAGGAACCACGTCCTTGGATGTGGTCCTCATGATTGAGAACTTTGGGGACGATGCCGAACCTGTTCTGACGGTGAAAGTCAAGGAGTCAGGGGACGATGTAGCTCTCACTGACAACGGCTTCCGCGTCAAAACCTATGCGAAGGGAGAGACCGTGCCGACCCTGGGCTCCTACACCACAGCATTGGAATTGACCGCTGATCCAGATGAAGACGAGCCTACCGGTTCAGGATTTGCGACAGGAGCGATTGATGCCAAAGGCAACTTCAAACTCGCGGGCAAGCTGAGCGATGGCACAGCTTTCTCGGCTTCCCTGCCCAATGGTGCCGCCAATCAATTTGTGCTTTTTGCGAACCCTTACAAGCGTGCCAACAGCTTCCTGGCCGGAAAAATCAAACTCACTCAGCGCAGTGATCTCCGTTATCACATGTTACCGGCTCAAACCGGTTATGATTTCCAGTGGAAAAAAGACCCGGGAGTTAAGGACAAAGCCTTTCGCACTGGTTTTGGCCCCTTGAATTTAGTCGCCTCCGTGGAACGCTGGATTGCACCCGCGAAAGGCCAAACGGTGGGCTCGGTGCTGGATCTAGGGGTTGAAAAGCTCTTCAACTTTGCGCTGGATGACACCTTGAACACGACCACGTATTCGAGATTCTTCCCCACAAAGCTAGGCATCACCGTCAAAAATACTCTTCGTGTGGGTGAAGGCGGCAGTGGCAGCCCGGCAGCTCAAGATGAGAAAGCTTGGGCAAAGATCTTTGTCGGCAAGGTCGACCCGAAGACGGGCAAAGTCACCGCCACGATCAATATCGAAGATACCGTCTCTGGAAAGATTGTGAAACGTCGCATCACCTTCGAAGGCGTGATGCTCCAGATCGAATCCAGCAACGACGCTCCACTCTGCTACGGCTTTTTCACGGTCCCTAACTTAGACAAGACTTTGCCAGCCATCTTTGGTGCCTATGGATTCACCGGGCCGATTACAGATGACCAAATTTACGTTATTGCTGGAGCAACCGCAGGCACTTATACCGTCTTATTAAACGGCACATTGAATTCCGATGTCACCAAAGGCTTCCCATCGAAGGCCCCAAAGTTTCCCGTGACGTCTGTTCCATTAAACCGTTCAGGACAGGTTACCGCAACACTTACGATTTCCAGTGATTTGCGCACAATGACCTTCAATGGCACGACCATCAGTCTACTCGTCTATCCATCGCCGGCCGAATCCATCATTGTTTACTCAAACCTCTACACCTCCCCCATGAATCGCCTGACAGTGGAGATTCAGCGAAGCTTGACAACGGGACAGATCATCGGGGTCTATGCGGATTATAACCAAACCAAATATCCGAATGTTTTGTGGGCAACTTACACTTCCTACAACATCACCAAGAAATAAATAAAGCCCCGGTGATTTCCCCTGGCAGAAACTGCCAGGGGTTTTTTATTTTAACGCTACTTCCCTGCCACCATGAAGCCACGTCCCACGGCCGTGTCTTGATAGGCTCCAGGCACAAAGCCCACCTCACTGAGAAGCTCCGCATACTCACCCACGCTGTAGCATTTCCCCTGCGTGGAATGCATGAGCAGGCAGGAATACTCCGCCACATGCAGAGGGCCGGTTTTTTCAGCATTGATGAAGGCATCGTGGATGATCAGCAGCCCACCTGCTGGAAGTGCGGCATAGGAGACCTCCAGCAGCTTTTTCACCTCCGCCGTGCCCCAGTCATGCAGCACGTTGGAGTAGAGGTGGACATCGCAATCCGTCGGCAAACCATCGAACATGTTGCCCGTCGTCACGCTGACACGCTCCGCACAACCGCGCTCGGCAATGAGCTTACCTGCGATGCGATCCACCGGAGCTTGATCGAAGACCACGGCGCGGAGATGCGTGTGCTCGGCGGCGATGGAGCAGGCGTAGATGCCGGACCCTGCGCCGATGTCCAGCAGTTTGGATCGGCCCGTCAGGTCCAGTTTTTTAGCCAGAGCCTGCGCGAGGTAACGCCCTCGACAATCCATGGCCGCCGTGAATTTGCGGGCAAAGTCTTCCTGCTCCATGGCCTTGTGCCAGTCGAACGATGCCTTATCACCCGACCAGCCTGCGGGTTTATCCGTGCGCAGCACCTGAAGGAAATCCCGCGCAATCGGGCGCTCGTGCAGCGAGGCGTAATAAGGACCGAGGAACCACTCCGACGACGCCACCAGATACTCCAGTGCCACTTCGGTCAGATGAAACACACCGTCCACACTACGCACCCAGCCATTGGCGGCAAACAGCGTCATCATCACATCCGCTGGCCGCGAGTGAAAGCCATATTGGGCGCAAATCTGATCCAAGGTCGAGGGATGAGCCGCCAGCCACGAAAAGAAATCCAACTCCAGGGCTGCCGTCACCAAATCCACGGCATAGAGGCCATCACGGTAACGATAAATGCCCAGCGGGTCGGTGGCAGGAAAAGCGGTCAGGTCGGTCATGCACAAGACCATGGAAGAACTTAGCTGCGTATGCTAGAAAAGAAATCAAACTGAAATCCCCCTGCCCCCCATGACTCCTATCCTTTATGTGAAAACCGGCTGCCCGTGGTGCGACGATGTGATCGACTACCTCAATGAGCACGGCATCACCTTTAAAAAAGTTGTCGTTAGCGGTAACCCCTCCGCGATGAAAGACATGGTCGAACTGTCCGGCCAATCCAAAGCCCCGACCATGGATTGGGATGGTGACGTTCTGGCCGACTTCGGAGTGGAGGAGTTGATTCCCTTCCTCAAAGCCCGGCAAGCGATCTAGGGCGCGCTCTTGGATGTGGTCGCAGCATTCTTTTCGCGGCTTCCCGCCATTTGAAAATGGCGAGCAAGAACTTCGAAGGCACCCTCTAGGGAATCCGTGCTGCCTTCATGCAGTTGCGGGCTAGAGTGCCCGCATCACTTCTGTGGGCATCACTTGTTCGGCAGATACTCGGGACGCTGCCCCAGCACTTCGAGCAACTGAGAGGTAAACTGGGCTGCACCGGTCTTATCCAGGTGATACCCATCAGGAAAACGCTCCGGCGGATACTGGAGAGATGCACCTGTATCCACGACAGACATCTGGGCCTGCTTCACGGCTTTCTCCACACACTCAGGCAGTTCATAGGTCTCCGTCATGGGGATAGCCACGACGATGACGCGCGTCTTCCCTGCTTGGAAGGTCTTCAGGAGCGATTCGAACAAATGGCAGGTCGGTGCAGCTTCGTGATGGGCATCTGCGGTTTCTCCCTCAGATGCAGGCGTGACGTGCTCCCGATGGACGCTCAGGGTCTGGGTGGTCTCGGTATAACCAGGAATGCCGTTGTAAAAGAGCAGCGGCTCCACCCGTGCCCGATGCGCGAAAAGCATGGATGCCCGCGCCACCAGCGCCTTAGAGATGGCCTCCACGTCTCCTTGCTGCTCCTTCAGCAGCAACGGCATGTCTTTCAGACTGGTATAAAAAGCCGCTTGGCGATCCGGCTCGGAGCGACCGTCCAAAAGGTGGGGGCGGCCCGTGCCCAAAATCACCAGATCTGGATGCGCCCCGGTCTGAGCAAAGTAGCGCCGGTAGCCATAGAACCACTGACCGATGTTACTGGCATCTGGATGCATGGCCGCGAGATGCACGGGGCGGCCGGTCAGCTTCTCCAGGCCCGTTTTGAGCAGAGCCTTATCCAGACCATCGCGGGAGAGCGAGTTGCCCAAGATCAGGACCTTGAGCTGATTGGCAGGCGCCGCCTTCAGCTCCGCCGCGACGGCAGGCAGAGAGCGGATGTGGCTGACGTCCTTGGAGAGCTTCGTTTCAAACATTCGGGCCCCGCCCTCTAGCACCACCAGAGCGAGCACGAGGACCAGCAGGACCTTGGTTTCAGCATGACGTAGCAATGACATGACGGTGGGATGGGTTTAGAAGCGGAAGTAGATGAACTCCGCCGGCACCGGCGGAGGGAAGAAGAGCATCATCAGCGTGAGATAAACATAGAGAGCCGCCCGCCAAACCCAGGGGGTCTTCAACAGGGCATAATCATCCTTCCGCCGCTCCACCCAGGCCTCATACACCAGCCAGGGCAGCAGGAAGAAACCGATGAGAGAAAGGCTGGTCTGCGCATAGGCCGTCCAGCTCCAGTCGGAGCCGAGGCGGAGCATCAGGCCCCAAGCCTGCGCGAAGGTCTCGGCCCGGAACACCAACCACGTCAGACAGACGAGGTGGAAGGTCACCAGCCACTTCACCAGCACGAGGCCCACCGAATCAGGCGCATCTTTCCTGCGGCCCCCGCCCAGCGCACGATGCACCGCCAGCCACAGACCATGAATGCCGCCCCACACCACGAACGTCCACGCCGCCCCATGCCACAGACCACCTAACAACATGGTCAGCATGAGATTCCGATATGTCATCAGCGAACCCTGACGATTTCCGCCGAGGGGGATGTAGAGGTAATCGCGCAACCACGTGGACAGACTGATGTGCCAGCGCTGCCAGAAATCCTGCGGGCTGATGGCGAAGTAGGGGCGGCGGAAATTCACCGCGAGGTCAAAACCCAGCCAGCAGGCCGTGCCACAGGCGATGGAGCTGTAACCAGCGAAGTCCCCGTAAATCTGAAAGGCAAAGGCATACACCCCCAGCAGCACCTCCAACCCACCGAGCGACTCGGGTGATGAGGAAAACACATGCCCCGCCAGCCACGCCATGTTATCCGCCACCACCACTTTTAGAAACAGACCGCTCATCACCAGATACAGCCCTTCTTTAAAACGGGCGGCATCACAAGGCGGGCGCGGTTTTCCCATCTGTGGCAACAGCAGCGTGGAGCGGTTGATCGGCCCGGCCACGAGCTGTGGGAAGAAGGAGATGAACAGCGCAAACTCCACGAAACTCCGGCACACCGGGGTATCCCGCCGATACACATCGATCGTGTAACTCAGCGCGTGGAAGGTGAAAAAGGAGATCCCCGCCGGCAGCATCAGGTGCAGCACCCATGGCGTGTCGATCACGCCAAAGCTCTGCAACAAGGCCGAGAGCTCATGGGTGAAGAAACCGAGATACTTAAAGATCCCCAGTACGATGAGACTGATGACGATGCTCCAACCGATCCAAAACTTCCGATGCCGTTCATCCTCAGAGGCCGCGATCTTGATACCCGCATGGTAATTCAGCACCGTGCAGAAGAGGATGAGTGAAAGGAACCGCCAATCGAAACAGCCGTAGAAGAAGTAGCTGGCTGCCAGCAACCAGCGGTTTTGCCCAGCCAGACGCAGGCGGCTGTAAATCAGCACCACCAGACCAAAGAAAAGCCAGAATCCGAAGCTATTGAACCACATGACGAATCGGGAGAGTGGGCAAAATGCCTGCGCGTCCTTGCATCGGGTTCAGCCTCGAATCAACCGACATTCAGGTGCGTTTTAAACCCGCACTCCGAGATTGATTTCAGCACCCTTGGTAAATTCACCTCAGCGGCGCGACCAACGTCGCTTTTTCATTTCCGCAGCCCTCTCGTTCGCACGTCGGGCTCGGGCTTCACGTCGGGCCGCCATGATCCAACTCTGGCGGATGAGCAGCATGACCAGCGCCAGCATGAAGCAGGCATTCGCGGCCCAATCCCACGCCACCGCCTCCGGCAGCCCTGTGACCACTTCAGTGACCTGTTGGTGAATCTGGGCCGTGCTGGTGGGTTGAGGATTCTCCAGGACCATCTGGTCCACCGCCGCCTTGACCACGACATACCGTTTCACTTTCAAACACACCCCCACGATCATGAGGAACAGAGCATAGAGGCCGAGGGGATAACGACGAGCGGTTGGCATCGGCTTATTTTTGAATGTCTCGTGCCGGATGGCCAGCGCAAATGCGCCTAAGGGGGTGGCTCGGGCTTTTTCCTCAGTTGCCTACGCCGCCGGGCGCGCTATGCATCCCGCCCCATGAAGATCCTGGTTACTGGCAAAGGCGGCCGTGAACACGCCCTCATCACCGCATTGAGCGAATCTCCGCAGAAGCATGAACTGTATGCCTATCCGGGCAGCGATGCCATTGCCAGCCTCGCCACCTGCGTCAGCGCAGCCGGTCTGCCAGAGTTGATCCAGTGGATGAAGGACAACGCGGTGGATCTCTGCGTGGCGGGTGAAGAAGCCTGGCTCGTTAAAGATCGTGGCCTAGCCAATCTGTGTGCTGAAGCCGGTCTGCCCTGCTGGGGCCCCTATAAAGAAGCAGCCCAGCTCGAAGCCTCCAAAGTTTTCGCCAAGCTCTTTCTCCAGCGTCATGGCATCCCGACCGCAGATTTCACCGTGGCAAAAACAGCCGAAGAAGCCAAGGCTGCGCTGACCGAGTTCCCCATCGTGCTGAAGTTCGATGGCCTCGCCGCAGGCAAAGGCGTGGCGGTTTGCCCGAATCGTGAAGAGGCCGAGGCCTTCATTGAAGATGTGCTGAGCAAGCGCGTCTTCGGTGCGGGAGATCTGCTCATCGAGAAATGCCTCACCGGCCCTGAGATCAGCATCTTTGTCTCCGTGTGTGATGATCAGTATCAGATCCTCATGCCCGCCCGTGACTACAAGCGCATCCGCGACAACGACGAAGGCCCGAACACCGGTGGCATGGGTGCGGTCGCCAGCCGTCAGCTTGCCCCAGCCGAGCTTCTGGCCCGGATCGAGGAAGAGATGGTGAAACCCACCGTGGCAGGTCTGCAAAAAGATGGTCTGAAATACCGTGGCTTCCTTTACTTCGGCATCATGCTCACGCCAACGGGCCCACAGATGCTGGAATACAATTGCCGCTTTGGTGATCCTGAGGCCGAAGCTGTCATGCCCATGGTGCGGGGCGACTTTGCCAACTACGTCTTTGAAGCGGCTAAGGGCAGCCTAAAGCCCGAGCTCATCGAGTTTGCGGAAGGCTGGAGCATCTGTCTCATCTCCGCCTCTGCCGGTTATCCCGCCTCCTCTCGCAGCGGTGATGTGATCTCAGGCCTAGAGAATGTGATCGATGCCCGGGTCTATCACTGCGGCACGCGCAAAAATGCGGAGGGTCAATTTGAGACGAATGGTGGCCGTGTGCTCGCTGTCGTGGCTCAAGGCACGACCCGTCAAGAAGCCCGCGATAAAGCCTATGCCGAGTCCAAGAAGGTCACCTTCGACGGCTTGCAGCGCCGCAGCGACATCGCGACCCTGCATTTTGATTGAGATAACCCTTACGAAATCGGTACCCCTGCCCGAACGGGCCAGATCCTGATCCTGTCAAGAAGTCAGGATAGTATCGGGTATTGACCAAGCGATAGGTCCGCCGGTCAATACCTTTTCATGACGCCTTAAGCCTCAGCAATCCCGCCCCCCTCCAGAGGGCGGCGAACGAGGAGGCTGGCGTTTTCGTGTCAGCACGAAACCAACGACAGCCACGGTGATGGCAGTGAAGGCCAGCAGCATACCGCCGCGTTGATGGATGTTCACATCCTCCGTTTTTTGAGCTTCCGGAGATGGGCTCGTCTCAGCATTTAATTTCCACACTCCAGAAAGGTGGAGAAAAATGCAGAAAATAACCCAAGCCAAACTGCGAAATAGGATCATGACTCAACACGAAATAGAGCGCGTCAAGATTGCAAGTAAGAATACTGCACAGATTCTATTCTTTCGAGCAAACAAGGCGGTGAATTACCCAGGTAAATCGCGCATTTTGCCAAAAAAAAGCGCCTTCAACTCAAAGTTGGCACATCCAGCCCCCGCCCTCTGCTGCGATGTCTTGGCTTCCTGAAGCTAAAACTCCTTCATTCCGATTTTGTCTCGGCATCGAATAAAAAAAGCTTCGTCACCATCCCAAGAGATCGGCTTGTCTCTCGTGATGCGCTTTGGTAAATCCTTGTCTGCGGTATGAAACACTTTCTCTGGTTCCCCCTCGCCCTTTTGCTCATGCCAACCTCCACCCCTGCCCAAGATGCTGACGCACTCGTCAAGAAGGTGGAGACTCTCAGCCGGGAGGGAAATCACCGGGAGGCTGCTGATCTAGCGAAGAAGACCCTCTTCACCCCCGAGGGCACCGCCCCCCTCTTGAAGGTCGCGGTGGATGCCCTCGCCAGCCTCAGTGCCGGTCAAGAGCAGGAGCAAGTCATCGAGGACGCAGTGAAAGCTCATGCGAAAAACTGGGCCATGCTCCTCCAAGCGGGGCAGGATTATCAGCGTCTGCCCCAGTATGGCACGCTCATCGATGGCGAGTATCAGCGAGGGCAGCACAACTACCGCGCTGGGGGGCGCTATGTCTCCACCAGCCTTCGTGACGAGGTGCGGGCGCTGCAACTCCTGGAACAAGCCTGGCTGACCCTGCCTAACCAAGCAGATGACAAAGGTAAGGAAGAAGTCTTAACCGCTCTGGAGCACGTGCTTGCTACCGGTCGCTACGGGGTGCAGCCTGCCTGGGCACTCCAGCATCTCACCGATCTCTCCACCCTGCCCGGCTACGATGATGAAAGCGGCCTGGATAGCGACGGCAATGGCTACCCCGTGGATGCAGAGGGCAACCCCATTTACTTCCACGCTCCCGCCTCGTGGAGAGAGGCTACGAGCGATGGAGAACGCCTGATGTTTGTCCGCTCCGCCCTGAGCCAACTCGGCCCGCAGCAGGCATTACAAGCCCGCATGAAACAGGCGGCTTTGGCCAAGCAGTGGTTCTCGGTGCAAACCCTGGCCGGTTACGGTTTCCAACCCAATGCGGATGAAGAAGCCGGTGATCGGCAGAATGGCATCGCGGCCCTGCACACGCTGAAGGATGATGAAACCACGGCCAAGCTGGCCACCGGTCCGAAGCGCTGGACGCTGCCACTCGAGTGGTCGTTCATCAAACTGTATCAGGCCCTGGCTGAAGATAGCGAGGTGCCGGCTTTGGAACGCGTCATTGCCTGGAGTGAGCTCGCGGATGAGTGGCAGGATCGCCGCCAGTACCCGCGTGCGGCGGAGGCCCTGAAGCGGGCGATTGCCCTGGAGACACGAGCTGACTACAAAAAGGGGCTGGAAAATCGGCTGGATCAGATCCTCGGTCACTGGGGTCGGTTTGAGCCGCAGGAGCCTCAGGCAGCAGGCAAGGAGGCCAAGCTCTCCCTGCTCTTCCGCAATGCCACGAAGATCAGCCTCACCGCTCGCAAGGTGAATGTGGCTAAACTCCTCGCTGACACCGAAGCTTATCTGCGCAGCAATCCTCAAGATGGAGATTGGCGAAAGAGCAATGTCTCCGGTATCGGCGAGCGGCTCATTCAACAAGAAGGTGAGAAGTATCTCGGCCCCATCACCGCCACCTGGGAGCAAGAACTGAAACCTCGCGCGAATCATTGGGATCGTCGAGTGGAGGTCGCCACACCGCTGAAGGAAGCCGGAGCCTGGCTGGTGGAGGGCACCTTTGAAGGCGGACGCCAAACCCGTGCGCTGCTGTGGCTGGAGAGCCTCGTCATCGTAAAGACCCAGCAAGGAACGGCGACTCATTACTTCATCGCCGATGCCGTGACGGGAGCCCCTGTGCCCGAGGCCACCGTGCGCTTCTTTGGCTATCGTGAAGAATGGAGTGATCGAAGAAACAATCAGCGCCCAGTCCGGGTCTATCAATTTAAGGACTTCCAGCGTCGCTCCGATGCGCAAGGGCAGGTCATCGTCAAAGCGAGTGACATCCCCGAGAATCATCAGTGGCTCATCACCGCCACGGCTGTTGAGGGCAAGCTCGCCTATCTCGGTGCTGAGCGGTTTTACTTCACAGGCGATGATTTCGACCGTGACCCATTTGCAGAGGACACGAGGCTCTACACGATCACCGACCGCCCCGTCTATCGCCCCGCGCAGGAGGTGAAGTGGAAGGCCTGGGCTCGGAAAGTGGGTTACGATTCCAAGTTCAATACCAATGCTTATCGTGGGGCCAAAATCCGCGTCACCATCACGGACCCACGCGGCGAGAAGATCCATGAGCAGGACTACAAGGCCGATGAATCCGGGGCCATTGATGATGTGCTGGTTTTGACCGAAGAGGCCACGCTCGGGGCCTATGCGATCAGCCTGGAGCATGTGCGTCTGATCGGCGGCAATGAGCACCTCGGCCAGCACAGCTTCCGCGTGGAAGAATACAAGAAGCCGGAGTTTGAAGTGCAGGTGGATGCGCCCAGCACACCCGTGGCGCTGGGTGATAGCTTCGAGGCCAAGGTGAAGGCGGACTACTACTTCGGCGGGCCCGTGAAACAGGGGAAAGTGAAGTATAAGGTGCAGCGCAGTGCCCACACGGATCGTTGGTTCCCCATCGGCCCCTGGGACTGGCTCTTTGGCAAAGGCTACGGCTGGCGCGCTACCTACTATTCCTGGTATCCCGGATCGGAACGCTGGTGCTTCTGCATTCCTCGTTATCCCTGGGTGCGCTGGAACAGTGATCCACCGGAACTCGTGGCTGAAGGCGAGTCGCCCCTGAATGCCGATGGCACCTTCACGATCAAGATTGATACCACCCTGGCCAAGGAACTGCATGGTAATGAAGACCATCGTTATGAGATCGAGGCGGAAGTCACCGATGCCTCCCGCCGCACCATCTTTGGCAAAGGCAGCGTGCTGGCCGCACGGCGTCCCTTCGAGGTCTATGTGTCCCCGAATCGCGGCTACTATCAGGCCGGTGAAGAGGGCGAAATCCAAGTGCATGCCCGCACGCTGGACGGTCGCGATGTCAAAGCCACCGGCAGCCTAACCATCTATCGCATCACCTACGATGCCGCAGGCAAACCCACTGAGGAGGCCGTGCATACCGCCGCCCTTTCCCTGCCCGATCCCTCCGGTTCGGGGCAAAAGCTGCGTCTCTCCTTCCCCAAAGGCGGGCAGTATCGAGCTGCGGCTAAGCTGAAGGATGAAGCGGGCCACGAGATCGAAGGCGTGACCTTCCTCACCGTGCGCGGTCAGGGTTTCGACGAAGGTAAAGACTTCCGCTTCGATGATCTGGAACTGCTGGTGCAGAAGGATGAGTATGCCCCCGGTGACGAGGTGGAAATCACCGTGAACACGAATCGCCCCGGCAGCACCGTGGCGTTGTTTCTGCGCCCGCAGAACAGTGTTTACCAGCGACCGGTTTGGCTCAAGCTAGAAGGTAAGAGCACCACCTACCGCTTCAAACTTGAAGAGAAGGATCAGCCCAACATTTTCATCGAGGCCTACACCGTCGCCGAGGCCCGAGTGCATCAGGTCACGCGTCAGATCCTGGTGCCACCGAGCAAGCGCATCGCCAGTGTCGAACTCACCCCTGACAGCACCACCTACCTGCCTGGCCAAGGCTCCAAGGTGAAGGTGAAAGTGCGAGATCAAAACGGCGAACCCTTCACTGGCAAGGTCGTGCTGACGGCCTATGACAAAGCCCTGGAATACATCTCCGGCGGCAGCAATCAGGAAGACATCCGCCCCTTCTTCTGGGGCTGGAAACGCAGCCACTATCCTCAAGTCACCGACTCCCTGCATGCCCTGGAAACCGGCCTGCAAAAACAAGGCGAGGCGTGGATGAACACCTTGGGAGCGTTTGGCGGTAGTGTGGCGGATGAGTCTGCTGGAGATCCTTTTGCGAGTGGTGCAGTCATGAGAGCAGGTTCGGCCAGCGGAGTAACTTACACGACCATGAAGATGGCACCGGGGGCTCCCGCCCCAGCCCCGATGGCTGAGATGGCTGCACCAAGTCCGGTTGCAGGTGTCGCCGCAGTGGCCATGGAAGCCGACGCCGCAGGCGCAAGCGAAGAAGGCCCGCAGCCGATGATCCGCAGCAACCTCGCCGACAGCGCGGTGTGGATCGCCGACTTCACCACGGATGCCCAGGGTGAGGGCGAATTTCATTTCAACCTGCCGGAAAACCTCACCACCTGGAAGCTGCGCTCCTGGGTGATGGGCAGCGAAACGCAAGTTGGTGAAGCCAGTGTGGAGGTCATCACTCGCAAGAACCTCATGGTCCGCCTGCAAGCCCCGCGCTTCTTCGTGGAGAAGGATGAGGTGGTCATCTCAGCCAACGTGCATAACGAAATGGATGTCGAGCAAAGCGTGAAGGCCGTGCTGGAACTCGAAGGCGGCGTGCTGGCGTTTGGAGCCCCGGCTTCAGCCGGAACTGAACCGCCTCAAGGCGGTGCTCCAAGCTTGGCCCTCGCCCCCGTCACCATCCCCGCCCATGGCGAGCATCGGTTTGACTGGCGTGTCAAAGTCACCGGCGAAGGCGAGCCCAAGATCCGCGTCAAAGCCCTGGCTCAAAAGGACAGCGATGCCATGGAAATGACCTTCCCGGCTTACACCCACGGCATCCTCAAGACTGATGCCTGGAGTCTCGCCATCCGCCCGACTGAAGCCAGCGGCACGATCAAGCTACGTGTGCCTGCCGAGCGTAAGCCCGAGCAATCCCGCCTGGAGATCCGCTACTCCCCCACCCTGGCCATGGCTCTGGTGGATGCCCTGCCCTATCTGGCGGATTACCCCTATGGCTGCACCGAGCAGACGCTCAATCGCTTTGTGCCTACCGTTCTCACCCTGGGTCTGCTCAAGGATCTGAAGGTGAACCTCAAGGACATCAAAGACAAGCGCACCAACCTCAACGCGCAGGAAATTGGCAAGCCGGAGGATCGCGCGAAACGCTGGCAGAACGATCCGAAAAAGAACGCGGTCTTTGACGAAGACGCAGTCAAGAAGATGGCCAAGACCGGACTGGCTCGCCTGCAAGCCATGCAGAACGATGACGGCGGCTGGGGCTGGTTCCCAGGTGGCCGTGAGTCTTCCCCGCACATCACCGCTGTGGTGCTGCATGGTCTGATCTCCGCCGCACGAACTGGTCTGGACATCAATGACGGCCTCGTCAATGAAGGCATGGAGTGGCTCAAGCAACATGAAGCTCAGGAACTGAATCGTCTGCGCCTAGACCCCAAAGAGAAGAACCATAAAGCCGCACCCGACAATCTGGACGCCCTCATCCACAGCGTGCTGATGGGGCATAAGATGGGTGAGAAGGAGATGCGGGATCGGCTTTATGAAAACCGCGCCAAACTCTCCCGCTACAATCTCGCCCTGCTCGGCCTCTCCTGTGATGCCGCAGGCGAAACTGAACGGCGCGATATGTGCCTGCGCAATCTGAAGCAGTTCCTCAAGCAGGACGATGAAAACCAGACCGCCTATCTGGATCTGCCGCAGGGCGGTTGGTGGTGGTATTGGTATGAAGATCAGATCGAGACCCAGGCCGCTTTCCTGCGCCTGCTCGTGGCTGCAGAGCCCAAGGGTGAACTGGCCCCACGCATTGCCAAATACTTGCTCAACAATCGCCGCAACGGCACCTACTGGAACAGCACCAAGGACACCGCCGCCGTCATCGAGGCCCTGGCCGCCTATGTGAAAGCCAGCGGCGAATCCAAGCCTAACCAAACGGTGGAAATCCTGCTGGATGGCAAGTCGCTGAAGAAGGTCGAGATCACCCGCGAGAACCTCTTCACCTTCGATGGCACCTTGGTGCTGGAAGGCGATGAACTCACCACCGGTGAGCACACCCTGGAGCTGCGTAAGCTGGGTGAATCCCCGCTCTATGCCAATGCCTACCTCACCGTCTTCAGTCAGGAAGATCCCATCCCTGCCGCCGGCCTGGAAGTGAAAGCCCGCCGCAAGTTCTACAAGCTCATCGAGGAGAAACAGGACCAGCAAGTGGCTGGAGCACGCGGTCAGGTGGTCACTCAGCAGGGCCTGAAATATCGTCGCGAGGAAATCGCCAGCGATAGCCCCATCAAGAGTGGTGACCTCATCGAAGTGGAGCTGAGCATCGACAGCAAGAACGACTATGAGTATGTGCTCATCGAAGACCTGAAACCCGCCGGTTTTGAACCCATCGAAGTTCAGAGCGGTTGGAGCTACGAAGGCCTCACCTCCTACAAGGAATACCGCGATGAAAAAGTGGCCTTCTTTGCCGAGCGCCTGCCTCGCGGCACCCATAACCTCAGCTACCGTGTGAAAGCCGAGATCCCCGGTCGCTTCAGCGCCCTGCCCACGAAAGTCGAGGCCATGTATGCCCCCGAACTCAAAGGCAACGCCGTGGGATGTAAGGCTTTGCTCGTGGAGTTAGGGTTTCAAAAGTGATGCGGCCACTCCTGGCCGCAGTCGCAGGCCGAGCGACGTGCCTCGTCTTCAGACGACCTCGAAGTCGTGGAGAGCCTATCTTCAGGGCTTGATGTGGATAAGAATCTCGCTTGGACTTCCTTGCGGCCAAGAGTGATGCGGCCACTCCTGGCCGCAGTCGCAGGCCGAACGACATGCCTCGTCTTCAGACGACCTCGAAGTCGTGGAGAGCCTATCTTCAGGGCTTGATGTGGATAAGAATCTCGCTTGGACCTCCATGCGGCCAAAAGTGATGCGGCCACTCCTGGCCGCAGTCGCAGGCCGAACGACATGCCTCGTCTTCAGACGACCTCGAAGTCGTGGAGAGCCTATCTTCAGGGCTGGATGTGGATAGGAAGCTCGCTTGGACTTCCTTGCGGCCAAAAGTGATGCGGCCACTCCTGCCCGCAGTCGCAGGCCGAGCGGACGTGCCTCGTCTTCAGACGACCTCGAAGTCGTGGAGAGCCTATCTTCAGGGCTGGATGTGGATAAGAATCTCGCTTGGACTTCCTTGCGGCCAAAAGTGATGCGGCCACTCCTGCCCGCAGTCGCAGGCTGAACGACATGCCTCGTCTTCTGACGACCTCGAAGTCCTGGAGAGCCCATCTTCAGGGCTGGATGTGGATAAGAAGCTCGCTTGGACCTCCATGCGGCCAAGAGTGATGCGGCCACTCCTGGCCGCAGTCGCAGGCCTATCTTCAGGGCTTGATGTGGATAGGGATCTCGCTTGGACTTCCTTGCGGCCAAGAGTGACCGCATCACTATCACGGGCCCGCGGTCGCATCGTGAGGGATCACACCTGAAAGCTACAGGTTAGCTCCAGGAAACCCACAGCTTTTCTCAGCTTAAGCAAACCAAAGCTAAACAAAACCAATCAGAATCAGAAACATAAACAGAAACAATCCCCCTTACCCCCAAGGGTGAGGAGAGGGTGAATCCAGTTCAGCTCGCTCCCGACTAACCAAAAGTCAAACAAACGAATCAATTCGTTTGACATCTCGGCGAGTGATTCACCCAGGTTCCGCATGGGAATCGAATGCAAATCAGCAAGAACGTTTGGCGAGGCGAAAGCACGCAGCTCCGTAGCCTCCCTGCCCCGACTCCAGCACACGGTCTGCACTGTCCCTAACGACAGATTCGCGATGACTCCCCAGGGCTCCAATCCCGCCGGAGACGGCTGCGTGAACAGGTCTCACGCAACCGAGGAATCTGAATCGCTCAAAGGTTCATCCCAAGGCCGAGGATCAATTCTCGGCCTTGTAGCTCGGATAGCGATCCTTCAGGCTCTTGCGGAAATCGCCCGCTTTCTCCGCCTGACCGGCTTTTTCGAGAGCTTTTGCCGCCTTGTCCATGGCCTCAGGAGTCACTTCACCATCGTCAAAAAACTGCGCCGGATACATGAACTTGCCCGCCGCCGCTTTGTATTTCTCCAAAGCGCCGCTGGCATCGCCTGCTTTCTCCAGCTCGTTTCCGGCGGCCATGGCAATGTCGCCTTCCAAAATCAGCAAGAGCGCCTGGGGTTTGCCATCCTTGGCGAAGCCCAACCCTTCCTGAGCCACTTTCTCGGCTTCTTGGATTTTACCCAGACCGAGCAAGGCCCGTCCTTTGGTCATGAGACCGCGAGCTTTGACCGCGCTTTCAGGGGTCACTTTCAGGAAATGATCGATAGCTTTGATGCTGGCCTCGTAGTCCTTGGTTTCCAGGAAGGCCATGCCGAGGTAGTTCCAGACGCGGGGGTCTGTGTTCTCAGGGGCATCGGGCGTGGTGGCCAGGCTGAGATACTTCGTGGACCGAGCATACAGCTTCATGTCATAGAGCTTGAGGCCTAACCAGGAGACCACGTTGGGCGGGATGACGGCGTTCTCATTGGCCTTGCGATAGTTATCGATCGCCTGAGACAGGCCATCCACATTCTGCTGAGCGTAGTGGGCCAGCATCAGCATCTGGCTGGCACGATCCAGATTGGCGGTCTTATCCACCTCGATGGCCTTTTCCAGAGCCGGGACAGCTTTTTCCCAGTCCTTCAGATCAAAGTAACCCCGCCCGATGCCATACCAGGCCTGGCCTGCGGCTTGGCTGCGTGGATACTTCTTCACCAGCATTTCAAAGGCGGCGATCATGGCCTTCGAATCCCGCTGCTCCATAGCGATAAGGCCGAGCTGAAGGTAGGCCACCTCAGCGGCATCCGAGTTGGTGTACTCCTTCACCACCCGCTGGAAGTCTGCCACCGCTTTGACGATGTCTTTGGCCGAGCGATAGGCCAGCCCCCGACGAGCCAAGGCTTTCGCGGTGAACTCATGCGCGGGGAATTGAGCTAAGAACTGACTGAAGGCGCTGATGGCATCCTGATGGCGTCCGGCCTCCGCCAGGGCCCAGCCTTTGTTGAAGAGGGTGCCGGGCTGCAGCTTCACGGGCAGTTTATCGATCTGCACGTCACTGTAGCTGTTGGCCGCGTTGGCATAATCGCCTTTGTTAAAATAGAAGTCCGCACGGATCAGGCGCGCCAGGTTGAGAAACTCATGCTGAGCGCGATCTTGCAAATGCTTCTGGATGAACGCAGCGGCAAACTCGCCCAGGTCCTTGTCATCAAGCAGGTAAAAGCAATACAGCTTCCAGTAACCGGCCTCGAAGGCTTGATCGGAACCGGGGTAGCCTTGTTCGATCATCAGATAGACCTCCACCGCCCGGGCATAGGCCTTCTTCATGCGGTAGGCATTGCCCACCAGCAGCAGCATCTTCGGCCGTGTCTCGCCCTCAGGCAGCACACCGGAGTTGCGATTGTAGTTATCGATCACGCCGTCGTAATTCCCCTTGGCAAACAGGGCCTGCACCACGCCGACCAAGGCGATGCCACGGTTGAGCGGAGAGGTTTCCGGAATGGCGAGCGCCCGTTCAAAGAGCGGGATTGCTTCATCGGGCTTGCCCGTCTCCGCCAGCAGCACGGCGGCTTTAACACTGGCCTCGGACAGCACGGCGTTGTCCTTGCTCTCCTTGAGCAAGTCTTGGAACAAAGGCAGAGCTTCCGCCTTCTTATCCTGCGCCAGAAGAACGGTGCCCAGGGTCAAAAGGGCGGCTTCGCGATAAGGGTTGTCCGTCTTTGTGGAGATGACCGTTTGCAAAGCGGCGACCTGACGTGCGGTATCTCCGAGCATCTGATAAGCCCGGGCCTTGTTGTAAGAGGCGGCCAGCCTGACCTGAGGCAGGGTGCTCTTCGTCTCGCAGAAAGCAAACTGGCGGGCCGATTCCTCAAAGTCTTTGGCATTGAAGCGCATGGCTCCGAGACGATAGGCCGCCGAGGGTGCGCCCTCGGAGTTCGGATAGCGGCTGACCACTTCCTGGTAATAGGTCTCCGCCACCTTGAGCTGGTTCTGCTTCATGTAGCACTCGGCGATGCGGAACAGCGCCAGCGGCACCTGGGAGCCGGAGGGATAATTTTGCAGATACTCACCAAAGGACTGCACAGCGATGGCATACTCGCCCCGCTCATAGACCATGCTGGCGTAGTCGAAGAGATCCTGGTCCGGGCCTTTGGGCTTGGGCGGAGCGGGGGGCACTTCATTGGGATTCACCGGGATGGCCCGGGGGATCGGCTTCTGGACTTCTTCGTCCTCCACAGGCACGGCACGAGGCACGGCTTGCCCGATGGCGGAAGTGACGACCCCGAGCAGGGAGACGGCGACAATGAGGGACAGATCAGGACGGCGCATCTCAGTTCTTCGGGGCTTCTGTTTCGGGCTTACGCGTGGCAAAGGCGATGTTCCAGATGCCGGCCTTCTGACAGGTATTGAGCACATTGATCACGTATTTATAATCGGCCACTTCATCCCCACGCAGAATGACGGCTTGGTCCTTGTAGATCGAGGCGATGTTCCGCAGCTTCACCAGCAGTTCTTCTTCCGTGATCTGCTGTCCGTTGACGATGATTTCACCTTCCGTTTTGATGTTGATGATGATCTCCCCGACATTGCGGGATTCCTTCTCCTGGCCTTCATCGGCCGCCGGCACGCTGATGTCCATGACCTGCTCGTTCTTCGCATAGTGCGAGGTCACGGCAAAGAAGATCACCAGCAGGAACAGCACATCCACCAGCGGCGCGAGCTGCATGGGCGTGGGCTCAATGGAATGCTGTTTGCGAAAGTTCATGAGGATTCAGTCGGCAAAAGCATTGTTATTCCCCGACACGACCGGAGGTGGCAGCGCGGGCGGCCCGCTTATACTGCACGGCCAGAAGGGCCATGAGGTGGGTGGTGGCGGCTTCCATCTCCGAGATCAGGCGGTTCACCTTACCCCGGAAGATGGCGTAGAAAATCAGCGCCGGGATACCGATGACCAGACCGGAGGCCGTGCACAGCAGCGCCTCAGACACCCCTTGGGCCAGACCGAGCTGATTGGAGCCGCCGTATTCCTTACCGGAAATGGCGTGGAAGGTGGTGATCATCCCCAGCGTGGTGCCCAGCAGGCCCAGCATCGGAGCCACGGCGCCCACATCCCCGAGATAGGCGATGCGTGCCAACAGCAGGCTGGATTGGCGATTTCCCTCCGCCTCGGTCACTTCTTTGACTTCCTCAAAGCTCGCGGTCGGGTTCCGGGTGGCGAAGTCCAGGGTCTTCGCCGTGATGCGGGCGATGCACTCATTGCGGCGATTGCACACCGCCAGCAGGCCCAGGTAATCTTGCTTGCGGATCAGCGCGTCAGCCGAGTTCATGAAGGCATCACTGACCACTGTGCCCTGACGCACCGTGACAGTGAAGAGCACGATCAGGAAGGCGGTGACCATGGAGAGCACGATGAGGGGGTAAGCCATCACCCCCGTGCTCTTGATGAAGCCCTCCAGGGTCAGCGCTTGGCCAAAGGGATTGTCCTCTGCGCCAGCGGGAGCCTCCGTCACCACTCCGCTCGGAGTCGCGGTTTCTGTAGGGCTAACAGTCTGGGCTTGAACCACCGGAGCGATCCATGACATCAAGCAGGTCAGGAGGGTTAAAACGAAAAAAGTGGGGCGATGCATGGGCGGTGGACAGTAGGCACGAGGGTGAAGGATGCAAGAGTCGAGGCTAAAGCTGGAGCTTTCGGCGCAGAATACAGGCAAAAAAACTGCCAGTTTATCCCGAATTTGGCTTTTCCATAAAGAAAGTCTCAGCTTCCATTCTCCTATGAGCTTTTCCAGAATTGCTTTCACAGTTACCGCCTTTTTTCTGACAACCAGCGCTCTGACGCACGCTGAGGAAGGAAAATTCACCGCCAGCCCCGGACTCCAACTCTACAGCCTGCGCTCTCAGTTCAAGCTGAAGGGCGTGTCCCGCACCCTCGATACGGTTAAATCCTTCGGCATTCAGCTCGTCGAACTGGCTGGCACCCACGAGATGCCGATCCCCGAATTTAAAAAGGAATTGGAAAGCCGTGGCCTGAAGGCCGTCAGCGCCCACTATCCCTACAAACGCTGGCAGACCGAGCCGGATGCCGTCGCCCAAGAGGCCAAGGAACTGGGCCTGGAGTATGCCGGATGTGCCTGGGCCGATCACAAGAGCCCCATGGACGAAGCCCAGGCGCGGGAGATCGCCGCCACCTTCAACCAAGCCGGTGCTGCCCTGGCCAAGGTCGGCATCAAGTTCTTCTACCATCTGCATGGCTTTGAGTATCAACCCTGGAAAAAGGGGGAAACGCTGGCGGATCTGATCATTCAGGAAACCAACCCCGAGCAGGTGAAATTCCAGATGGATACCCTCTGGGTCGTGTTTCCCGGGCAAGACCCCGTCAAGCTGCTGGAGAAATACCCCAACCGCTGGGACCTGATGCACCTCAAAGACCTGAAACAAGGTGTGGCCACAGGCAGCCTGAGCGGCCAAACGGATGTGAACAATGACGTCACGCTCGGCACCGGCCAAATGAACTGGGCCGCAATCCTGGCGACCGCGCAAAAGGTGGGCGTGAAGTATTACTTCATCGAAGACGAAAGCTCCTCGTCCGAAAGCCAGATCCCCAAGAGCGTAAAATTCCTCCAGAGCATCCGCTGGTGAGGGCTTTAGTCACAATGGGCTAACGAGATCAGGCACTTTGACACAGCCACTCCAGCCCTCCGGAGACGATTTCAATTCAAGCGCTGTGCTATAAGAAACTGTCATCTTTCCATTCGCCATCGCAGTCAGTCAGCTTTAAATCACCCTCGAACTTATCTTCTGCCCATGAACGAGCCTAACCTCCCTAATCCTGGCCTCGGCGGCACGACCGCTAACGATCCCTTTCAGGCCGCTAAAGCCAGCGCCATGAAAGCCGCTGAAGAACTCCGCGCCGCTGCTGCTCAAAAAGCCGCTGAACTCCGCGATGCCGCGGAAAGCCGGGCTCAACAGCTCAAAAGCGCTGCGGAACAAAAAGCCGCTGCCCTGAAGACTGAACTCACCGACAAAGCCAGCGACATCCGCCACTATGCGGATGATGCCCTGGAGCATGCTCGTGACACCTGCCAAAACTTCGTGGACGAAGCGGAAAAGATGGCTCGTGAAAAGCCTCGCCAGGCCCTCATCACCGCCTTTGGCATCGGCCTCGTGGTCGGGCTGATTCTCCGCCGTTAAAATTTCCGGACCGACTGCCAGCCCATGATGGATATCGAGGTCTCCCGGGTCAGATCCTTGCTGCGTGCTCTGGCGCTTTATGCGGAGGCACGCGGCCACTTATTCCAGATCGAGGCCCGCGAGGCCGGGGTCAAACTCAGTGAGATCTTGGTCCTGGTGGCCGTCCTCATTGGCTGCCTGCTCTTTGGCTGGATGCTCGCCCTACCCGCCTTGGTGTGGGTCGTCGCAGAAACTCAGGGCTTACCCTGGTGGAAGGTGGCGCTGTGGACGGCAGGCGGTCACTTGTTGTTTGCTTTTATCTTCTTCATCTCGCTCAAAGTCCGCCTGAAAAAGCTGCGTGTCTTTG
Organism: Prosthecobacter debontii; assembly: GCF_900167535.1. Classification (NCBI taxonomy): domain Bacteria; kingdom Pseudomonadati; phylum Verrucomicrobiota; class Verrucomicrobiia; order Verrucomicrobiales; family Verrucomicrobiaceae; genus Prosthecobacter; species Prosthecobacter debontii. Next base: position 114,779 of record NZ_FUYE01000013.1, on the reverse strand, counting down.
AGGAGACCTTCCATCAATTCCGGCGTGACCGCGAATGGATCGGTAACAATCCACACGACTCATGACCGCTAAACAGCAGGCCATCAAAGACCTGGAACGGGCCAGAACTCTACTCGGTGCCCACCTCCACCTCGCGACGGAGGACCTGAACCCGAAGGTGATGATCAGCCGCTCCGTGCGTGAACATCCTTGGATTTGGGTGGGAGCAGCGGCATTAGGCGGCCTTTTATTGGTCCGCAGTCTCATGCCTTCTCCTCGCAGTAAGATTGAGCGTGACAACTTGGGCGCTTCCGCTACAAAAGGCGGCCTTATTGCGCTAATTCTGTCTCCTGTGCTTGGCATGGTGCGGCAGGAGGCGTGGAAATATGGCCGCCATTTTCTTCAAAATTACCTGACCCAACATCTCTCTCAGCACGAGGGTGAACGCCCGCGTGCGTGATCACCCTTCTCATGTCCGACCAAGCCGCCCCCCAAGATCTAGTGCCCGTGCTGGGCCACGTGGATGATTATCTGCGTTTCTGCATGCAGTATGAGGCCTCCGACCTCCACCTCGCCACGGCAGCCCAGCCCATTTGGAGACGCTTCGGCAATCTGACCCCCATCTGGGGCAATGCCGTGGCAATGACCCCCGAGGATACCCGCCGCCTCGCCTACAGCTTCCTCACGGAAAAACAGATCCATGAGCTGGAAACCCGGGGTGATGTGGACTTTGCCTACTCCCCGGAGTTTGGCCGCTTTCGTGCCTCCGTCGTCCAGCAGCGTCTGGGCATCGACATCACCTTCCGCATCATCAGCACGAACATCCGCTCCGTAGAGCAGCTCGGCCTGCCGGATACCGTCCGCACCCTCATCCGCTATCACAACGGCCTCGTGCTGGTGACCGGTCCCGTGGGTTGCGGTAAATCCACCACCCTGGCCGCGTTGGTGGATGAGATTAACAAAGAGCGTCAAGACCACATCATCACGCTGGAAGACCCCATCGAATACGTGATCGAGCCCAAAGGCTGCCACGTGAACCAGCGTGAAGTGGGCACCCACACCGACTCCTTCGCCGCCGCTCTCCGTGGTGCTCTCCGTGAAGACCCAGATGTGATCATGGTCGGTGAAATGCGCGACCTGGAGACCATCTCCCTGGCCATCACCGCTGCGGAAACCGGTCACTTGGTGCTCGGCACCCTGCACACCGGTAACTCCGCCCGCACCCTGGACCGTGTCCTGGACGTGTTCCCGCCCGATCAACGTGACCAGATCCGCATCATGGTGTCGGAATCTCTGCGTGGCATCATCTCCCAGCAGTTGGTGCCTAAAACGGATGGCAATGGCCGTGCGATGGCTCTGGAATTGCTCGTCAATACCCCGGCCACCGCCGCCTGTATCCGCGATGGTAAAACCTACATGCTCAATGGCGTGATGCAGACCGGTAAAAATGTGGGCATGATCACGATGGATGATTCCCTGCGGAGCCTCTACTCCAAAGGCCTCATCAGCCGTGAAGAATGTGAATCCCGCGCGGAAGACAAGCAGCAGATGCGCGCCTTCTTCAACTCCTGAGGCACCCCCATCCGTCCCACCCTTTCAATCCTTTTTGTTACGCCATGCCCATCATTGACAATCTCTTCCAGCAACTGATCGACCTGGGAGGTTCTGACCTTCACCTCAGCCAAGGCCAGCCGCCTAAAGTGCGTGTCCACGGCAGCATCAAGCCCATCTCCAGTGAGATCCTCACGGAGACCACCATGGAAACCATGATGCGTGAGATCTGCGAGCCTCGCGCCTGGGATCGCTACATCGAAAAAGGTGACCTCGACTTCGCCTATGAGATGGATGCCGAGCACCGCTTCCGCTGTAACTACCTGCGCCAGCAGCACGGCTTCGGTGCCGTCTTCCGTATCATTCCGACCAAGATCGCCAGCCTGGAGCAGCTCGGCATCCCACCGGTGGTAAAAGAGTTCGGCCACATGCGCAGCGGTCTCGTCCTGGTCACCGGCCCCACCGGTTCCGGTAAGTCCACCACGCTGGCCGCCCTGCTGGATTACATCAACACCAACTTCCGCCGCCACATCATCACCGTCGAGGAGCCGATCGAGTTCGTGCACAAGAACAAGAAGAGCATCATCACCCAGCGTGAAGTGCCCATCCAGACTCCGACCTTCGCCGATGGTCTGCGTGCCGCTCTCCGTCAGGATGCCGACATCGTGCTGGTGGGGGAAATGCGTGACCTTGAAACCATCTCTCTGGCCCTCACGGCTGCGGAGACCGGTCTCTTGGTCTTCGGCACCCTGCACACCAACAACGCCCGTAAAACCGTTGACCGTATCATCGACGTATTCCCTGCCGATCAGCAGAGCCAGGTGCGCACCATGCTTGCCGCCTCGCTCAAAGGCGTGGTCGCCCAGCTTCTCATGAAGAAGGCCGATGGCAAAGGCCGTGCCGCCGTGAACGAGATCATGATCTCCACCCCGGCTGTCGGCGCCATCATCCGTGAAGGCGCCACCCAGAAGCTCTACGACGTCATCATCGGCGGTAAGGCCCAGGGCATGCAGTTCATGGACGACTCCATCTGGCAAAAACTGCGCGATGGTTATGTGAGCCCGATGGAGGCCTACATGAAAGCCATCGACAAAGGCCGCTTCAAAGCCTTCCTGCCCCCTGAAGAGCAAGCCATCGCCAATGCCGGCGGCGGTGAATCGAAGAAGTAAAAGTCTAACAACGGGTGTGGCTGAAAGGTCACACCCGTTTTGGTTTCAAAGAGGCGCGAGCTGACTTTCTAAGGCCGATCTGCCAGACAATTCAGCATCTCCAGGGTGAAGCTTGTCATAGACCATCGTGCGATACGGTTGCCTTATCCTTTGTGGCCGTAAAGCATCATTGGATCGAGTTTCCTTTTCATATCGGTTTAAAGCCTGCTTGCCTTCATCCCGTCATGTCCTCCGCCACCGCTACGCTGCTGCAGGCCCAGGTTTACTGGCAGATGCTGAAACATCGCGTCGCCGAAGGGCTGGAGACGAATCGCCTGCTGCTGCTCACCATCGGCTCCTTTCTCGGGCTTTACTGCGTAGCGGCGTATGTGCTGGTATCACGCGGTTTAGAGTTCGTCAGCCGCATGCCGCTGTTTGGCCCGTTGCTGCTGGAGCGGCTGGTTTATCTGCTGTTCTTTTTCTTCTTCGTCATGCTGGTCATCTCCAATGCCACCATCACTGGCATGGGCATGTTTCGCCGAAAGGATATGGACTGGCAGGTGGCCCTCCCCATCCCCTATCGCAGTCTGGTGATCTGGAAGACGCTGGAGGGTATGGCGCTGGCGAGCTGGGGCCTGCTCGTGCTCAGTGCTCCCATCCTGGTGGCGCTGGGTCGGCTTTATGATGTGGGAGCCTCCTTTTATTTGTTCGGTGCCCCGGCCCTGCTCTGCCTCGTCACCATCTCGGCCAATCTCTCCTCCTGGGTGCTGCTCATTCTGGTGAAGCATGCCAAACGCTGGTGGTGGCGTCCCATCGCCCTCTTCGGGGTCTGGCTGCTAGGCGTCTCCATCTACCGCTTTCTTTCCACGGGAGAGCCGGAGGAACTGCAGGGGAATGACATCGTCTCCAGCCTGCACAGTGTCTTAAAGCACACGGAGATCTGCATGCATCCGCTGCTGCCCAGTTCCTGGGTCGCGGAGGTCATCTTCGCCTCCGGGCGCGGCCTCACCGCTCAGGCGCTGTTTTTCAGCTCTGCCCTGCTGGCCAATGCTCTCTTTGCCCTCACCATCACCGCCCTCCTCGGCGGCAGGCTCTTTTATCCCGCCTGGCAGCGGGTGATGAGTGCCGTACCCCTCGCCCTGGCGCCATCGACCCTAGAGCTGTGGTTTCACCATCCTGAGCGCTTCCTGAAACGGAGCTGGAGCGCCCGTATCTGGGGTCTGAACCGACCGGAATACGCCGCGATCCTGAAGGACGTCCGCACCTTTCTGCGCGAGCCGACTCAATGGGGGCAGAGCTTGCTCATCTTTGGCCTGCTGCTCATGTATACCTCGAACTTGAGGCGCCTGGGCTACGACCTTCAGAGTCCGTTTTGGGTGATGGTGATCAGCCACCTGAATCTCCTCGTCTGCTGCCTCGCCCTCTCCACCCTCACCACCCGCTTCATCTTCCCCCAGTTCAGCATGGAGGGTCAGCGCCTCTGGATCATTGGCCTCTCCCCCCTGTCTCTGGAGCGGGTCCTCAGCCTCAAGCTCCGCCTTAGTGCCGGTGTCATGGGCCTCATGACCACCTGCCTCGTCTTCGTCTCCAGCCTCTCGCTTTCTCTCCCCTGGCAGCGCACCGTTTTCTTCTGCGCCGCGGTGCTCATGCAGAGTTATGGGCTCAATGCCCTGGCGCTCTCGCTTGGAGCCCTGCTGCCGAATTTCCGCGAGCCCAACCCCGCCCGCATCATCTCCGGCTTCGGCGGCACCCTGTGTCTCATCAGCAGCTTCCTTTATATCCTGTTCAGCGCCTCTGCCCTGGCCCTGCCTGAGGCCCTACGCTGGAAGGCCCAAGTCGCCGGAGCTCCCCCATCATCAACCCTTATCCTCATGCAAGACCTCTCTGCCCTGGGGGCGGTGCTGTTCTTTTCCCTGATTTTTGGGGGAATTCCGTATGGATTGGCGAAAAAGCGCACGAAAAGTCTAGATTATTTAAAAGAGCTGTAATATTACTGGGGCTGAAGTAATATCAATGACTGCCATGGTCCGCCGCTCTCCCGCTCTCGCTTCGGTCCCTGCCTCAGAGGACAACAACATCCTCCGCTTCGACGAAGCCCCCGAATTCAACCTCGGTCACTCCGATGAATCTCCCATGGAAGACATGGACCAGCAGGTCCGTGAAGCCCAGCAGAGACTCAGCCGCCTCCGCGCTGAGCAGGAGGAGCTGGAACATCAGCGGAAGATCCTGGAAAACCTGAAGCAAAAACAAGAACGCTTCATCGCTGGGCGCAAAGACATCACGGAAAAACTGGAGCGCAGCCTGCGCGCCATCACCGAAGATCTCGAAGACGCCCAACGCCGCGTCGAGGACCTGGCCACCACGCAGGAAGACTTCCGGGAACGCCTGGAAGAGCTGAAAATGTTCCTGCCTGAGCGCTGGCACCGCAGTCAGCTCGATCAGGAGCTGGACCGCGCCATCTCCTCCCTCATCGAGGCTGAAACATCCTTTGAAAAAGGCATCCGCCGCATCACCTCCCACCGCCCGGTGGAGACCTCCCCCCTGCATCTGAATCCCGACGAGGAAGAAGATGAAGAGGGCTATGCAGGCAACAGCCGTTTAGCCAATGTCCTTTCCGGGTCGGATGATCTGGGCACCTGGGTTCGTCGTGGATTTGCCTTCACGCTGCCCCTCATGGCCACCATCCTCATCACCCTGATCCTGGCCAAGCTGATGTTTTAACTCACTTCCCTGAATCCATGAACAAGCGCGTCGCAACCCGCCGTCCGAAATCTGTTCACGACTTGGCCATCGAGCAACGCCCAGCCAAGCTGAAACAGATCAAGAGTCGTTCCCGCGTTCTTCAGGAAGAAATCCACTCCCTGGAATGCGCCATCGTGGCCGCCCCTCACACGATCCGTCGCCAACGCTTGGCCACAAAAGACGTGTTGCCCGCTCCCGAAAGCATGTTCAGCAAAAAGGCCCTGCGCTCTCCGCAGCGTAAACCCCTGCACCAACTCAAGGCCGCCAAACGCCGCCGCATGGCCCTCCTCATCGAGCTCGGCGTCGTCATCACCTCCCTGGCCGCCGCCGTGGGCTGGATGAACCAGTGGTTTCATTGGTGGGAGTGAGACATTCATAAGAGCTTATCCTCAAGAGATGAAGCTCGGCTCACACAATTGCCCTCATTGCGGCAACCTTTACGCCTTCATAAAAGGCTCATCTGCAGGAGTCGCATGCAAAGTTGCAGGATGTGAAGTGGGCTTTGTCACCAGCCATTTTTCCGCCTTCAAATCCGACATGGTTGACTACACCTGCTATGTGGAACGGCTCCCCGAAAATTGGCTGCCTGCTGTGGCATGGCTTGGGAACCGTTTCAATATCCCCGTCACCCAAGCCAGAGCCTACAAAGACGACACGTCGCTGCCTTTAATCACTCGGAAGGCGGCAGAGTTATTTTATCTTCGCCAAGAGTTTGATGAGCACAGGATCGAGATCCGAATTGAACCGGAGTTCAAATACACCGCTGAGCATCTTAACCAGGATGGAGAATACCCGCTCAGCGATGCTGAAATGCAGGTCATGGAGGAGTTGCTCAGCAACTCTCAACATCTGTAAAATTCAATGCATTCAAGGCCGAGAACAAACTACCGCGTCTTGACGTCAAAGACTCCCTTTCATTACAATCCTGACTCGATTGCAAAGGGATGCTCCAACGCCCTTCCACATTCAAACATCTTATCTAGGGCGCACATCTTATGAGCAAATTCATGTGTTCATGCGGAGAGATTATCTACGATCAGAGTGACCGGCTACCATACAAGGGCTATTTCTTCGCTGACACCCAGTATTTCGATATCATTGACAAGATCACCGAAGAAATTACCGACTTCATTGAGGCACGCGTGGCTGGTCGAGAGCGCGAATGGATTGGCCAATCTTTTTTAAAAGGATACCCTTGCAACAAAGACTCTGACGTTGTTCATGACATCATCACACGTCACCTATCACAGGGAAATCGAGACGTTTACCAGTGCTCAAACTGTGGCCGCATTCACGTGGAGTGCCGAGGAGATTCATCGCGACTGGATAGTTTTTCTCCGGACGAAACACTTCACAAAGATGTCTTCTCTCGATGACGAAACTTCTCATGATATGAACTCACCCCGCGCACGACTTGAGAATGCGCTTCAAGATTCGGAACCAAGTCGCGCCGTTCACGCGCTTGCGATTGCCCTCCGCGACGAAGGGATGAGCCAGATCGAGATGCATCAACTGTTCGATGAATTCCGCGCTAAACATGCGAACGACACGGACGAGACCTATTACGATGCCGTTCTCGATTCGATGGATTTTATCGTCGGTTGGTGCAGTCCGAGTTTTCGCCTTTATCCGACCGAATTGCATCCCCCAACCTAACTGAATGCACGTCATGACGGTAAGATGCAGATGCCCGTTTAGCCATGGCCTTAACAGGACATCCTGAAGGGAGGCGAGCCATTAGCCCCGGGTGAAGCGAACGCAGTGAGCGAGAACCCGGGGATGCATACCCCAGGACATTCAGGTCAATGCCACGCGCCGGAGGTGCGCGAGAAGTAGCGGATTCAAGCTAGGGCCAATGAGCGGTAGAACATAGTGTAGACCTCTCGCCCCCATCCAGGGGGCGGCCTGCAAATAACACGCATGGCTTCTTCGACCGGGGGTTTTGTTCGCTTCGCTCTCGCCACCCCCGGCTAATATCTCGCCTCCTTCCAAGAGGCCTTACTTGCATAAAGGTGCTGGCTTTGAATGAGCTCAACTCAGCTCATCATCTTTTACTCCCAGGCCTTTCTCAATTCCCCACCCACGCGCTCATGAGGGAGCCAGAGGATGCCGATGGCGGTGGGTTGGATCTTCGACTTCACGGGAGTGAGGCGGGTGGTTTCGAAGACGAGGACGGCAGGGTCGTATTGATCGCGGATGCGTTGGGTTTCATCGGCGAGCTGTTTTTCCAGATCGGCGATATCGGCTTGGATGCGACCAAGCTCGGCCTCAGCAGCGGCAGCTTCCTGGTGCTCACGCATGACCCGGGCCGCACTGTTCACGGTGCTCGCCTTAGCCACAGAGGCGATGCCGCCTTTGCGACCGAAGAACGCGCCTAACAAACTGCTGCCAATGGACATGGCGGTGGAGAGCTTGGCCGAGGTGGCTTGGGACTTCTGCGTATCCACCTTCACCTGAGCTTTGATGGCTTTTTCCTGAAGCGATTTCAGAGCCTTCGCGGTCTTCTCACGCAGGGTTTCGATGGCCTGGTCCCGCAGCTCACGCGCAGTCTGAGTGATGCGGGCACGGAACTCATCCACCTTCTCACCAGGATTGGAATAGGCTTCCAGCAAAGGGCTGAAGCTCACCTCCAGCACATGATTGGCATACACCCAATCGACATAGTCTTTGCGGATACTGGTGTAGGTGCTGGACTTCATGGCGGCACCGGGGAGGTCCGTGTATTCGGCACCATCCACAGGCTGGCTTTCCCAACTGTCGGGATTTGCATCGCGGGGTAACTGCACAAACTTATCCCAAAGCACACGCTGGTTCTCGACATCGATCGGGTTCACCAAGGTCACTCGACTGCTTCCGGTGATCTTCCGTTTGGGATCATCGAAATTCGCTTCGGCACTGCGCAGGATGGCCGGCACGTAGCAGAGACTGTCGGCTGACACGCCCACGGTGCTAGCCACGAAGGCCTCCGCCGTGCCCTCAGGCAGACGCGGTTTGACCGTGTTGCGAGCGCCCGCAGGAGCCGCCGAGGCACCGGGGGGTAGGAAACCATCGTCCTCACCAGAAGCAGCGGCTCCGGAGGACTTCGCCGGGCGAATGGGGTCCATCAGCCGCTTCACCTGATCTCGCGCCAGAGGGCCGCTGAGGTAACTCATGATCCAGCGCACATGGAACACCACGGGACCATCTTCATGGACGTTGTTCATCAGAAACACACGGTTGCCCAGTCCGGAGATGGTCGTCTCCAGGGTCTTGCGATCAAAACTGCCACCACTGCTGCTGATGGCCCCTTCCAGACCATCGAGCAGGCGCGCCTTATCACGCTCCGTTTGCAGGCGACCAATCCACCAGGTGCCAATGTTGGCCAGGGCTTTGTAATCCAGGTCCACCGGGTTCTGGGTGGCCAGGAGCAGACCGAGCCCGAAGGCACGCGCCTGCTTGAGCAGGATCATCATCGGCTTCTTCGACGGCGGCATGGCGGTCGGTGGCAGGTAGCCATAGATCTCATCCATGTAAAACAGCGCCCGCAGGGACGTGGTGCCCTGCTGACTGCGCATCCAGCCTAACAATTGGTTCAACAGCAAGGACACGAAGAACATCCGCTCCGTGTCGCTGAGGTGCGCGATGTTAAAGATCGTGATCCGAGGTTTTCCCTCCGGTGTGTAATACATGCGCTGGATGTCCAGCGGTTCCCCCTCCAACCAAGTCGCAAAGCCGGGCGAGGCGATGAGGTTATTCAGCTTCATGGCCAGCGCCGTGCGCTTGGATTCCGGGCAGAAGGTCTCGATATCCACCACACCGATCTTCCGAAGCGGCGGCTGCTGGATGTGACGCACGAGGTTTTCCAGAGAGATGTTCTGGCCTTTTTTCCAGCAGAAGGCCACGATGTTCGAGAGCAGGATGTGCTCTGGAGATTGCACAGGATCGGCCTCAATACCCATCAGACCGAGCAACGAGGACACGGTGCTCTCGATGCGATCCGCCAGCACCTCCGCATCTTCCAAAACGGAAGCCGGAGGGCAATCCAGAGAACTGAGGATGGACACCTGAAGCCCAGCACTGCTGCCCGGCGTGTAGATGGCCATATTCACGGTCTGGCGCAGCTTACGAATACGTTCGGCACTCTGCCCCCAATCGCCCAGCCCCTTAGTCCACAAGCTCGATTGCTGTGCGGCAAAGTCATCCACGCTGATGCCCTTCCGCCGGGCATCGTCGGCATTCACCCAGGGTTTGAATTCCTCCGCACTCAGGTTCGGAAAGGTGAGCAGTGCATTGCCAATGTCCCCTTTCGGATCGATGGCGATGAGGGGCACCCCATCCATGGCCGCCTCCTCCAACAAGGCGAGGCAGAGCCCCGTCTTGCCAGACCCCGTCATGCCCAGGACGACGCCATGCGTCACCAGATCCTTGGAGTCATACATGATCAGGTCATCCTGGAGTTGCTTGGTGGCGAGGTCGTAGCCACGTCCGAGGTAAAAGGCACCGAGCTTCTCGTATTGGTCTGGGGAGATGGTCATGGCGAGGTGGAGATTACAAAGCAGCCACAGACAAGGACACCAGCAAAAAGTGTCCAAGGGGGCAAAACAAAGTTTACTCTGTCTCGCTGGCCCACGTTACACTGGCGCTCAGATCCCCGAGGAAGATTTCATCAAAGCCGCGATCCCGTGCTTTATCTCCCGGTGGCCAGAAGATGCCCGAGCGCATCCGGCGCACGATCTCTTCCGCGCATTCCAGGGCCTTATCCACCCACTCTTCCGTGAAGTTTTCCCAGATCAGCACCTTGGTGTCCTGCACACTTTTCGGCAGAGTGAAGTATCCCACTTCTTGAGGCGTCAACCCATGCAGCCGCAGCGCCGCTGCATAGAGAGGCAATTGAAGGTCTTTCCATTGCCAAGCCTTGCCATCTCTCGTTTCAAAACATTTCCAGACCTCGGCTTCTGGAATGCGCGAGCGCCCCGAGAGCTTGCGCGTATGGGCGGCCAGTGGCTCGGTCATGCGGTCGGAGGTTTTGAAGTCCAAGACCCGGATGTGTCCGCTGCGAGCATGGCGGTCGATGCGGTCCACTTTGCACTTCAATCGTGCGCCTTCGATGAGCAGCGGTGTGTCTGCGGAGGGTTCCCATTCAGCGCGATAGATCATCCAGCCCTGTTCACGTTCAGCGGCCTCGGTTTCAGCCGCATAGCGCAGCCGCTGATGCAGGCTCTCCAGTTGCAGTCCGATCAAGGGCGCGGGCCGTTGCCCATAGAGCATCCGCGCTTGTTTCATCGCCATCTCGACCAAGAAATCCCCGATCTCATTCGCATCCACACTGCGGCTCAGGCGCTCGTCATGGGCGAGCTGCTGCAAAGCGTGATGGATCAGCGTGCCAAACTCCGCCGGATCCAGCTCACGCTTCTCCGCATCCACCGCCTCCATGCGCAGTTCCTGACTGAGATAATCCCGAAACGGGCAGTCCAGATACGACCTGAGGCGAGAGGGAGAAATCGTCTCCAGCTTCAGCTTCACCTGCCGTGGGTGCAGCGGCCACGCGACGGTGCGCACGGGCTCCTGCACGCCATTTTCAGCGACTTCATCTTTGGGGAAGAGATGCTTCACCCGCAGCGGCAGATGGTCATCGGCACACAGAAACAGCAACCGCGAGGGACGCAGGGCCTCCCCCCGATCACTCCACTGCCCACAGAGCAAATGCAGAGCCCCGGCATGGGCGCGCTGCTCCGTCAAGGCCCGCAGGGTGTAGGCATCACGGGCAAAGCGCGATGCCTGACAAGGCAGGCCGAGCTGCTCCCGCAATTGGTCGGGGAGAAAAGGATGCGAGATCAAGATCCCCGGCACATACTCCTCATTCAGGCCTGCGACGACCAGCGCAGGTGCCGGCTCCCAGAGCAGTTCCAGCCAGCCTTGCAGCACCAGATCCACCTCACCACGATTTTCCGACAAGGCGGTCCTGGCCAGCGCCTCCAGGGAGAGGGCCAGAGCTTCTTCAGGGGTCGGCTTCAGGTCAAAGCGCCGTGCCTCTTCACTCACCTGACGGCAGCAGTCCAGCCACGCATCCCCCAGGGCCGTCACCCACTGATCCTGTGGAGCATCCGGCGCAAATTCGCGCTCCCCATAAAGCTGGATGAGGACATGCCGGGCGGCATCCGTCAGGTCATCTTCTTGAAGATGACTCACCATCCTCTGCGCCGCCAGGAGAGCCCGATGCAGCTCTGGGGAAACCGTGCGTCCCTCCAGCAACTCTACCGCGTGATCGATCGTCACCGGCATATGTTCCTGGCCAAAGGCATCCGCCTCTTCGATCAAAGACAAACCGCCCCGGCTCTGCTCGGCCCAGGCTTTTCTCACCTCATAAACCCGCAGTAACGAAGCGAAGGCTCTCCACGAGCGGCTCTCCACCAGTCGCTTGACCTGCTGGAGCACGTGCCACAAGCCCGTCTGCTGCGGAGCCACCCCGCCGGGCTCAAACACCCGCACCTCTTCCAGATCCAGCCGCTCATGCAAAACCGCCCCGACCTCAGGATCGCCCACCCCCACGGCCACACGCAGGTGAGGGGCGAGATCCCTCAGCAGATCCGTCACACGCTCTGCCTGAGCGGAGGCATCATGACAGAGATGCAGTTGATCTTCGGTGAGAGGTAGAATCAGGTCTGCCTCCTGGCCCCACTGAGTCGGTAAGGGACGCCCCAGCTCGTCAAACGTCTCCGCCAGATCCGTCGCTGCCTGAATGGCCACCACAGTCTCCTCCACGGGGCATTGGCTTAACCAACGATAAAACAAAGGCGGCAGGTCCGGTGCTGCCAAAACGATCACCCGCTGGACGCCCTCCGGCAACTGAGGGGCACGGGCGCAGTTCAGCCTCGCCGCTTGAGCGTCCACGAGGCCCACCGCCTCCAATTCAGCCTGATAGCTTTGAGCGATCTTCTCGAGATCCCGCCAGCGCCCGCTTTCAGTTCCGGCTTGCTCCGTCACATCGGAGAAGTCCAGCCCAGCAGCCCCCAACAACGAATGCAACTCCCCGAGTAAGCGTGCCAATTCCAGCTCCCAAAGCCAACCTCTCTCCTCCGGTAAACGTGGAAAGAGGGAACTCAGCCCCGTCACGTCCATCTGCCGCACCGCCTGCTGCCAAGCCATTTGAGATTGGATGGGCGTCGCCACCGTCTTCCGCATCGCCGCAGGCAGGAGAGCCTGCTCGGAGGTCCACACCCACGGCACCAGAGCCCCGGCGGAAATGGCGCGGGCCAGACCTTCCTTCAGACGCCTCCCAGCTTCCGAGGTGGGGACGATCAGGAGCGTATCACTCAGGTCCAACGCCGTCGGCCCCGTATGCCCCTGCGTGAGATAACGCACGGCATTGTCCAGGACAGGCCTGTCCCAGCCCCAAAAGTGGCGTGTCAAAGTCGCCATGGTTGCAGGGCTATTGGCGATTCAAGTCCATGAGAGTCGGCAGACGATTCAGCGGATCGGCGTCTCCCCCCGCAGCGGCGGCAGGAGAGGGCGGCAGCTTCTTGTCAGGTGATTTCAGATAACGAAGTAGTTCACTATCCGTGCTGAGAATCAGGCTCGTGTCCGCCGTCAGAATCTTCTTATAGGCTTCCATCGTCTTGATGAACTCAAAGAGCTCTCGGGACTCCGGTGAGCTGTCGTAGGCTTTGGCATAGATCTCGGTGGCCTTCGCGTCCGCTTCACCTTCGATCTCCTGCACCTTTCGGTAGGCCTCAGACTCGATCAGCTTCAGATCGCGCTCCCTCTGGCCCAGGATCTTGGCGGCCTCCCCTGCCCCTTCGGACTTGAAGCGCGCAGCGATCTGCGTGCGCTCACTGACCATGCGCTGAAAGATGGTCTGACTGACCGATTGATTGTAGTTGATGCGTTTGAAGCGCAGATCCATCAGCTCAATGCCAAAGCCTTTCACTTTGGGAGCAGCGCTCGTAAAGATTTCCTTCTCCAAAACAGCCCTGCCCTTCAAGATTGGAGGCAAGACACCGATACGCGAATCCGCAATCGAAGCTCCAGAGGCAGCTTCACGCGCCACTTTGCGATCCTTGGTCGTGCGGATGGCCTCGATGAAGTCATGCTTGGCGATGACGTTGCGCGTTTCACTGCCGAGGATGTCGGTGAGTCGAGATTCGGCGGTGCGGATGTCCCTCAGATTTTCAAAGAACACGCGCGGATCACTGATGCGCCAGCGGGCAAAGTTATCCACGGCGATGTAAACTTTATCCTTCGTCGGCATATCCGCCGGAGGGCCGTCCCACTCGAGAATGCGTTTTTCAAAACGGTTCACCTTTTGAATGAAGGGCATCTTCACATGCAGGCCGGCATCGCTGACGGTTTCCCCCACGGGCTTGCCAAATTGAGTGATGATTACCTGCTCGGTTTCACTGACCGAATACAGGCTGGCGCTCCCCAGAATATAGAGGGCAAAGCCGAGGATCAGAATGATCAAGGAAAGGGCTGATTTCATCGTGGGTTACGGCTGGAGTTCGTGTTAGGCGCTGCGAAGGGGACCTGCGCCGCCGGATTCGGTTTGAGATTCATCAGAGGGAGAAACTGGGGCACCCGATCATCGATGATGATTTTGCCGGGGATGGTCGGCAGCACTTCGCTCAGCGTCTCCAGATAGATGCGCTTACGGGTCACCTCAGTGGCCTTCCGATACTCGGTCAAAAGCGCCGTGAAACGGGAGGCATCCCCTTGAGCTTGGTTCACGCGCTGCGTGGCATACCCTTCCGCTTGACTGATATTTTGTTCGGCGATGCCCCGAGCCTCGGGGATCACCCGGTTGTATTCGCCATTGGCTTGGTTGATCGCCGACTCTTTCTGCTGCTGGGCGCGGTTCACTTCATCGAAGCTGTCTTTGACCTCGGCAGGAGGATTGACATTGCCGAGCTGCACTTGGTCGATGTGCACGCCCATGTTGAGCGTCGAGGCTATTTTTTGCATGCCTTCCAGCGCTTTGATCTCGATCTCCTGGCGTCCGACGGTGAGCACTTCATCGATCGAGCGATCTCCCACCACCTCACGCATGACCGCCTCAGACATGTCCCGAAGGGTGGACTGGGGCTCGATGAAATTAAACACAAAGTCACGGGCGTTGGCGATGTGGAACTGCACCACCCACTCCACCACAGCGGCGTTGAGATCACCCGTCACCATATTCCGCTCCCGCGCCATCTCTTCATAGTCGTCATTGTATTGATACTCATTGTTGGCCCCGCGCGTGCCATAGCCAAACTCGAGCTTCAACTGGCGCCGGATTTCCACCTGCGTCACATCGTCGATGCCGAAGGGCAGTTTGAAGTTCAAACCCGGCTGGGTGGTGTCCAGGTATTTGCCAAACCGCTGCACCACGGCCACCGAGCTGGCGGGGACTTGATAGAAGCTGGAGAACAGGCCGATCCCCACGATCAGGGCCGTGACCACCCCAAGGATGCGGCCAGGATTGATCTTGAGGTTCGATGGATTCGGAAACGGTAAACTCGGAGGGCGTGAGGCAGCCATGGGCTCAGCCTACGGGGGCCTGGCCCAGAGAGCAAGCTCGGGGGTGTTATAGAAACGCAGCTTGTGAGTAATGCCTCACTTCAGGCTGCGCAAGTAAGCCACCAGATCCAACAACTCCTGAGGGGTGAGCGTCATATCCAGCCCCATCGGCATCAGGCTGGTGGTGAGGGCGGTGTCTGAAACGATCTGCTCATGCGGCAGCAGGCGCTCCTGCCCTGCCACATCCAGAATGATCAAACCCTCGGCGGCATGGCTGCGGATCACTCCCATGGCGCTCTGCCCATCGCTGAGTTCAAAAACGTGCGCTTCGTAATCACGGGCCAGCGTGTTGCTGGGAAACAGGATGCTTTCGAGCAAATCCCGCTCGGTGCGAATGCTGCCGATGTGGGAGAGATCGGGACCGATGGCGCGGCCTGTTTCGCCGATCTTATGGCAAGCGATGCAGGTGCCTTTCCCCATGGCAAAGTTCTTTTGACCGTCCTCAGCATGACCACTCTGCCCGACCTTTTCCGCGAGGCTGCCGAGCTGGCGTTTCTTTTCATCCATCTGCTGCTCCAGCTTCTGCCGGGCAGGCAAGACGATGCCTTCAAAAATGGCTGGAGGCAGATGACTGAAGCAGGTGCGGTAAAAGCTTTCCTGCTGGCTTAAGAGCGCTGGGTTCAACGCCAGCTTTTGAGCGAGCAGACGGGCATCCTCCTCAGACTTCACCCGGCGCACCAGGGGCAACAATTTCTCAAGCTCCACCGGCCCAGCAGTAGCCAAAGCCGGAGCCAGCCCCTGAATCAGCTCCGGTGTCACGGATGCGGCGCCGAGCATGCTGGCCGCCTGAATACGGGCTGCGGACGGAGCTGCCATGTCGGTGAGCGTCTGCAGCAGGAAAGCCAAGGTCTCTGGCGTTAACCGATTTTGCTTCCGTGCATCCAAGGCTTTCAAACGCACAGAGAGCGCCAGAGAGCTGTTATCGGCGATGTCTTGCAATTGCACTTCAAACGGATGCTGTTTCAGGCGCTTCAAGACGGCCAGAATCAAAGGCAACTGCGGCTGTCCGGCCTTGGGCTCTAATGACGTCGTCCACTCGCTGGCGACCGGAACACCCGGCTGATCCGCCAGCACCCGGAGGGCAACCTCCCGCACCGCCGCTTGTGGGTGCGACAAAGCCAGGCCCAACAAGGCCTGCACACCGAGCTGGGCATGCAGGGCATTCAAATAGCCCTCCAAAGCCTTGAGCTGAGTTTCCGGCATTGAATCCGCCCTCAGCCATGCCTCGACGCGTGCTGTCACGGGTGCCGCGGCCTCTGGTTCAGCGGCAATCACTTCCAGTGCGACCTGAGCCAACGCCACATCGGCATCATCCAGATGCTGGGCGGCTAGATCACGCTTTTGCTGAGCTTCAACATCGTCCTGAGGCTGAAACCCGACCAAGAGACGGCGCAGGGCGACAGGGCTCCTCGTTTCCACTAAATCCTGAACACCAATCACCGCTCCTGAAACCCTCACTGCATGAAGAAGCGCGTGCTCCAGGACGGGCTCCAGCGGATGATCCAGCATCTCACGCAGGCCTGCATCGATCTCTGAGGACGATCCCTGGCGGGCGGCGGCGGCCAGGGCATGCAGGACGGCTCGTGGCTCGGGTGATGTGAGTTGCTGGACGATCTCCGCCGGGCTCGTCAGTTGCCAATCCGCTTTCCACGCCAGAGGTTGAATGGCGGGCGTGACCTTCGGTCCCCGCAGACGATAGACACTCCCCAAGAGATCAGGCTTGGCCATCAATGAAGACGGGCAGCCGATGCGGAACCATCCGCCTGTATTCAAGACCAGTAGCGAGCCATCATGATCCACCATCACATCCGTGAGATGGACATCAGGATTGTGGATTTTCAGAAACTCATTCTCCACGGCTTTAAAGGTAGCTCCTGAGGGAACCAGATCCATGCGCACCAGCCGCTGAGTATTGAAGTGAGTGACATACAGCGCCGAGGCCGTCTCCTCTGGGACCAGCGTGCACCCACTCACCGCCACATGGCCGAAGTTATGCACCACCGGCATGCGGCTGAGGGTCCTGGGCAGTTCGGCGATGACCTGCATCTGATCCGCCCGCTCATACACCCCACCTAACAACCAATGCATCAACGTATCTCCACGCGGTTGGCTGTAATACAGATTGCAGGTGCCGAGGATATCCCCTTGAGGCGTAAAGGCTAAGCCCGTGGGGTTATCCGCACACCCCAGGGAATGCCACTGCACATCTGAACCATCCGGCAGGCAGGACCAGATGCCACTGGCTTTGCCTTCGTGGACCACGTGACCTTCTTTACCGATGACCTTGTGCCCTTTGCGCCCATGGCACCAGTAGAGTCGGCCATTGGGATGCAGCTTGGGGCCATGCACATCGGCGGCATTCCCGGTATAGTCGAAGCCACGGACGATCATCTGCCGCTCATCCGCCACGCCATCCCCATTGGTATCGGTCAGCTTCCAGAGTCCCGGTGGGCTACACACATAGAGGCTGCCCTTCAGCCAAGCCACTCCTTGCGGAAAGGTCATCTTGTCGGCAAAGACGGTGCTGCGATCAAACGCACCATCGCCATCCTCATCCTCCAGCAGCAGGATGCGATTCGGCGGATTCTGGTCCAGTTGCGCTTGGTTCCAGTTCACCCCGACGGCATCCCCGATGTAAAGGCGACCTTGATCATCCACACAGCCCATGATGGGATGGGTGACCAGAGGTGACGATGCCACTTGCTGGAGGGTCCACCCCTCGGGCAAGGTGTGCTCTGGTGCGCTTTTCTCAGCCCCTGACCGCTCGATCACGACCGGACGTGCCGCGCTCGTAGGCACCGTATTTCCTGGATCAGGCGGCAGATCGGCGGCCACACCGACGTCAAAACCGGCAGAAAGCAATGCGAGAGCGAAGAGAGGATTCAGAGGCCGCATCCCGACATCACGGTCCGAAACCGCCTTTCCTGTCAAAGCGGTCCCTGAAGCATCACAAGCGCACCAGTTTTAGCGATTTCTGGTCATCGCTCCACGCAGCGCCGTGCGGTAGTTCACCACGGCGTCCGCAATCGCGCTGGTGACGGATTGGCGGTAGGTGTCGGAGGCGATCAGGCGGCACTCGTTGCCATTGGTCACAAAACCGCCTTCGAACAAAATGCCGGGACGTTTGCACCCCGTCAGCACACTCCACTGGGCGCGCTTGATGCCACGATCCACAAACTTAAACTTGCTGATCACCATCGCATGCACAGCGGTTGCCAGGGCGATGTTGGCGGAATCATGGGTATTGCCCGTCAGACCATTGGCGTTGTAACCGCCGCCGCGCTCCAGACTCGCGGAGCTGCCTTGAGGAGTCAGCGCGAAGGTCTCGATCCCGCTCGCCACACTGCTGGAGCCCGAGTTGAAATGCAGGCTGAGGAAGATGCTGTTCGGCGTGGCATTGGCCACCGCCACACGTCCACCGAGAGTGATGAAGGTATCCGTCGTGCGGGTCATCACCACTTTGAAACCACGGCGCATCAATTCAGAGCGCAGCACCCCGGCCATTTTCAGGGCGAAGTCTTTTTCATAACCGTAAACACCGCGTGCCCCGGCATCGTGCCCTCCATGTCCGGCATCGATCACCACCGTATCGAAGGGCTCGGCATCGGTGATGTAGGTCGGACGCAGGACGGGGTCGATCAGCTTGCAAAGGTCGATCCGTGAAAACAGGGCCCGGCCACCGGATTCCTGCACGGGATAGCTCAGGATGAATTTGATGTTGTTGATGAGCAGTTCCTGGCTGCCAATCGTCCCTTTCAAAATGAGGTTGTTGGAGCGGAACCAGACATGCTTACCATCCACCTTGTAGGAGTTGAACCGGTAAAACTGGTGCATGCTCTCGCCAGTGATGTAGTCGCGGCCATTGACCTTCACGATCTGCCAGCCCGCATTGGCAGGCAGTTGGGTCGCCACTTCAGGCTTCGCTGGAGCCGACTTCGACGGCTCAGACTTGGGTGTTTCAGCCTTATCGTCATCCTTGGAGTGACCAAATTCGCCATCGCCTCTATCCGCCACACTCTTTTCGGGTGCCTTCGGCTTTTCGACCGCCTTCTCAGGGGCAGGAGTCGTTTTTTTAGCCGTCGTCGGCGCAGGGGTGGATTTTTTGGCGGTGGAGGAAGAACTGCCCTTCGAGGAGGAAGAGGAGGAACCCGAGCCGGACTTCGGCTTGATCGTCGTCACCTTGGGTTTCGGCCCCGGTGTTGCAGGCTTGGGCTTTTCCTCCACCACGGGCGCGGGGGGAGGTGTCGGAGGCGCTTCCTCCTTCTTTTTACCGAAACTGAAGACGCGACCGATGAAACCGGGCTTATCCTCCTCCGGTTTGGCCACATCGGCCTGTGCCGCGACAGTATTCAAGACCGCCAGCACCAGGGCTGTGCGGCAGATGATTCGATGTTTAGCGAGCGGAACGAATCTCATGTGGGAAGCAAAACTGCGTGAAAAAGACGCGGCTAGGCCGCCAGGGGCTAAAGATAACAGACTAGGCATTTTTAGACGTTTGGCAAACCGGATGTCACATGGGTATGCGATCTCGGTGCATGAACGTTGACAGAGCGGGGGCTCTTCATGTGTTCTTACACGATGCGTTTCACCCTCGCCGCGTGCCTTTTTGTCAGTTTCCTCCCCGCCTTTGCTCAACAAAAGGCCAAAAAAGTTTCTGCCCCCCCTCAAGCACCTGCCATTCCTGCTAACACCCCCTGGGGTGACTACTTCGAGAAGGATTTCCCCTTTTTCAGCAGCGTACTGGATTGCCGTGACCTCGGTGAAGGTTTCCCCAAGGACAATCTCACCCCCCGGGGTCTGATTCTCAATCTTGGCCACAATTACTGGGCCTGCTTTGACACCGACCTCCTGCGCATTTCGGCCATCTGGCAGGGTGAGGAAGGCAAACCGCACGTCACTCCCGATGCCCTCGCCCCTGGTTCCTACCACATCGCTGGGCAAAAAACCAAGGACGGCCAAGAATACCTGCCCAAGCCCATTGGTAAGGTCCTGCTCACCAACGGCATCTATCCCGGCTGGCAGATCGGCGACAAGCCCAGCTTCACCGATCCCCGTGAACCGAGCGAGAGCCCGGAGGAAGTGGGACGGGGGAGTTTGCCGCCAGCAATGGGGAGATTCCTGGGCGTTGAACTGGATACCGACCACAAACCTGTTGTTCTCATCGAAGTGGACGGTGCCACGATCAGGCAGCGATTTGAGGTGACGGTCAATGACGACAAAGGATCCTTCCTAACTTCGGGCACGATCACGGCCCACCCCCAGAAGCTTTGGTTTGTGCCACCAGGCAAGGCTTTATCGGCCAATCCAAAAGGGCAGTTTATTGTCCGCAACCAACCCCTCGTTTTCTACAGCCCGCAGGGTGAAATGGTGCTTCCTTTTGACCCACAAGCAAAGAACACTGTCCGCAAGGAGCCCCACTTTAAATTAAGCTTCGAGCTCGGGCTCGTAACGGCCAAAGGATCAGCAGCGTCAAGCAGGACGGACTGGAAAGCGGCAATCTCCACCCAGGGCATCCTCTCCCAATCCCCCGACGCCTACGTGGTGGATGAGATTCCCCTGCCCGTCCCGAATCCTTGGAAGCGCAATGTGCGTCTCGCCGATCTCGCGTTCCTCAACGACCAGGGCGATGCCGC
Source organism: Prosthecobacter debontii (assembly GCF_900167535.1). Lineage (NCBI taxonomy): Bacteria > Pseudomonadati > Verrucomicrobiota > Verrucomicrobiia > Verrucomicrobiales > Verrucomicrobiaceae > Prosthecobacter > Prosthecobacter debontii. The sequence goes on along the minus strand of NZ_FUYE01000013.1, from coordinate 94,192 downwards.
CGCGGTCACCTTCGATGGCGATGTCTGGTTGGTGTCCGGATTGAAAGGCGATCTGGAAAAAGTCACCTGGAAACGCTTCGCTTCCGGTTTGCACGAGCCCATGAGCATCGTCTCTCGTCAGGGGGAGATCTTCGTGTTTGATCGCAATGGCATCATCAAGCTGGTGGACACCAACGGTGACCAGGAAGCCGACCGCTACGAGACCTTCTGCAATCTCTTCGCGCAAACGGCCGAAACCCGCGAGTTCCCGAACTCGATGAAGCTCGGCCCTGACGGCTCCTTTTACCTCTCCAAAGGAGGCCAAGAAGGCACCACTTATGGCAAGCACAACGGCACCGTGCTGAAGGTGGCTCCCGATGGCAAATCCTTCGAGGTCATCGGCCACGGTCTGCGTCAGCCATTCATTGGCGTGAATCCCAAAACAGGCCTCGTGACCGCCAGTGATCAGCAGGGCAACTACGTGCCTTCGACCCCGATCCACATCATCGAGAAAAACCAATTTTACGGTCACCTCCCCACCATTGCGCCAGAGGAACAATACAAGGAGCCGATTGCTGAGCCGCTGGTCTGGATTCCCCATCCCGTGAACCCCAGCGGTGCCACCCAGACCTGGCTCATGGATGCCAAGATGGGACCCGTGAATGGCGAACTCATCCATGTGGGCTACAATCGACCTGAACTCTTCCGTGTGCTGATGAATACACGTTTCCAGCGTCCTCAAGCTGCGGTCATGAGCTTCAGCCGCGACTTCGATTTCGGCCCCCTCAACGCCACGGTCAACCCGGCGGATGGTCAGCTCTACGTCATGGGTTTCCAAGTCTGGGGCACCACCGCGAAAAAGCTGAGCGGTCTGGTGCGCCTGCGCTACACGGACAAACCGCGTGTGTTGCTGAAAGAAGTCACGCCCACAGACAAGGGGCTGCTGCTGCACTTCAATGCCAAGCTGAATGAAAAGCTGGCCACCGATCCCGCCAACTACAGTGCGGAACGCTGGAACTACAAGCGCACCCACGACTACGGATCTCCACACTTAAAGTTAGACGGCAGCACCGGCCAGGAATGGATCACCCCGAGCAGCGCCTACCTCAGCCAGGATGGCATGAGCGTACTGGTGGGTATTGCCGATATGAAAGCCGGGGTGCATCAGATGCGCATCGGCTGGGGGCTGGAAAGTGCGGATGGCCTCAAAGCCGCCAACACTGCCTATTTCAGTCCCTGGGAGTTGGCGACTTTCGATCCCGTGAAAGAAGGCTTTGGCAACATCACCGTGGATCTCACCCCGCGCAAAACGGAGACCGTCGCCCTGGCCAAACCCACCGTCGAGGAAGGCGCCAAGCTGTATCAAATGATCGGCTGCATGGCCTGCCACAGCATCGATGGCAGCACCGTCGGCAAGGTCGGTCCGAGCTGGAAAGGCATCTACGGCACGGAGCGCATCCTGGGCAAAGGTGGCAAGTCCGTCATCGCTGATGAAGCCTACCTGCGCGAGTCCATCGTCAACCCCAGCGCCAAGGTTGTGAAAGGCTTCGAGAAATTCGATACCGGCATGCCCATCTATGCCGGGATTCTCAATGATAGCCAGATCGATAGCCTCGTGCTGTATATCAAGAGTCTGAAGTAAGAGTTGTGACCTAACCAAAAGAGATTAGCTTGCCTGAGACAGCTTCTTCTTTCAACGAATCAAAAGAATGACTTCAGAATGGGACATCAATCGAGTGAATGCCCAAGCCGATGCTTGGGCGTCGCTTGCGGGTGCCTGGGAATCTGAGTTAACCATCGAGGACGAGATCGAAGCTCTTTATGCTATGCGGACCCTGGGCCGTGAGGTGGCGTGGTAGAACCACGAAATGATCAGCATCGGTGAAGTGAAGATCACCGATAAAAACGCCTCAGCACATCGTTTTGGCGATGGCATGCGACTCCTCATCCTCCTTCTCGCGCTCGGTCCGTTCATCTCCGCTTGGGCAAAGCCTAACATCGTCATCTTTTACCTGGATGACATGGGCTGGGCGCAGCCGGGGGCTTATGGAGGCAAACTGGCCCCGACGCCGAACATGGACTCGCTCGTTGCCAACGGAGTGCGTTTCACCAACGGCTACTCCAGCGCCTGTGTGTGTTCTCCAGGGCGTGTCGGACTCATGACCGGGCGTTATCAATCCCGCACCGGTCATGATGCCAATGTGGGACGTGAAGGCCGTGAACTGCTGCTGAGCGAAGTCACCATGGCCCAACATCTCAAGCCTGCGGGCTACACCACGGGCATCGTCGGTAAATGGCACCTGGGCGATACCAGCCCGCAGTTCATGCCCCAGGCGCGGGGCTTTGATTTCGCCATGGGCACCGTGGGGAATCTCGGCGAAGGTGAAGGCCCAACCTTTTACCGAGATAATGAACTCCTCCCTGAGCTGGACGGAGCACCCATCACCTCACCCATCTATGCCAAAGAAGCTTGTGGCTTCATCGAGTCGAACAAGGACAAGCCCTTCTTTCTCTACCTCTCCTTCAACGCCGTGCACACGCCCCATGTCGCTTCGCAAAAGTGGCTGGATAAGTTCCAAGACCTCGACCGCCGCACCGGTGCCTATGCCGCCCTCATCGCCGAAGCGGACGAAGCCATCGGCACCGTGATGACGAAGTTACGTGAACTGGCTCTGGAGGAAAACACCCTCATCTTCTGCATCAGTGACAACGGCGGTGCCGCAGCCCAGGCGGAACAAATGGGCCTGCGTGGCTCCAAGTGGTTCGTCTGGGAGGGAGGTATCCGTGTCACCTGGATCGCGCAATGGAAGGGCACCATTCCTGGCAACCGTGTGGTGAATGATCCGGTGATCCAATTGGATGTATTGCCCACCGCCCTTGCCGCCGCAGGGGCTGAGAAACCGAAGGTGGAGCTGGATGGCGTGAATCTGCTGCCGCTGCTGGAAGGCCAAGAAGAAAAACTCGCCCCGCGTGAACTCTACTTCCGCTTCGGCGTTCAGCATGCCGTCAGACAGGGCGATTGGAAACTGGTGAAAGCTTCCCAAGCCATGGAACCCATGCTGGTGAATCTAGCTCAGGATCCCGGCGAACAAAACGATCTCAGCGCAGCTCATCCCGAGAAGAAAGCCGAACTCACCACTCTCTTTGACAAGTGGAATGCTACCATGCAGTCGCCACGTTGGGAAGACAAACGCTGGAACGGCGAACCTCGCCGCCAGGGCGAGAAGAAGAAACGGAAGAATAAAAAGGCCGACGCTGAATGACGGCCTAACCATCCATTCAAATCTTCTTCTCCATCCGGTAATCATCCATGACAAAACCGCTGCCGATGTCCGAGCACACATCTTCCACAAAGACAAATCCGGCTCGCTGATAGGCGCGGATGGCTCCGGCATTGTGCTTATTCACGCGTAACTGCACACTGCGACATCCCATCTCACGGGCGCGTTCCTCCACCCAAGTCAGAGCCGCCGAGCCCACGCCGCGTCCGTGCAGCTCTGGCTGGAGATACAGCTTATTGATGAAAGCCACATTCTCCGGATATCTCTCAAAGGATACGTAGCCGACTGGCCCCAGAGCCTCCGCCTCGATCAAGGCAAACCACGTGCCCCTCACCTCCATCTCACGCGCCATTGTCGTGGGCTGATACCAGATGCTTAGCATGTATTCGATCTGCGCTTCCGAGATGATGCCCGGGTAGCACTTCCGCCAGATCTCATGACCCAGCCGTTTCACTACGGGTAGTTCACTTTCACCGATCCGGCGGATGCGAACGGCGAGGCGCTGTGCTGGCTCCCGACCTAACTGTTGATGTGTCCATGCCAGAGCTCGGTGCCATTGCTCCACATCATCCGCCGGAGAAAGACGCGTCAGATGTTCGATGATCTGCGCCCGGGTGGGCTCCACCACGCCTTCTTCGCGGATCTGTTCCAGATCACTGGGAAACTCAGACTCGGGCAGGATCTCCGTGGCCAGATACCAGCAGGCCCAGGCCCGCCAGGTGCGGAGGTCTTTATCCGGTTCCACCATACGCGTGGCCAGATGCTGCCAATGCCGACGCGGATTGCCGATGAATTGTCCCTCCGGCCGATTCAGCAGTAGCCACGCCATGGCCTGATACGGCAGCGGTAGCCTTTGCAGCACCGGTTCACTCCCCGGCAGAGGTGCCGACAGAGCCCGATTCAGCAACAGGATGCATTTGGCCGGAAAGCCGATCTGCCAGAGGCTCTGGGCATAGAGATGGCAGGTTTCATAGAAAGCCGGGCCGCGATCCTTCCCAAACGCATTGATCTCCTCCGCCTTGTAAACACGGTCAATGGACGGCAGCAAAGGATGCGGGGCATTGATGAAGGGCGGCGGCATGATCAGTGCAGAACGAAGACAGTTTTCCTAACAAAAAGCGGTGCGACATTGCTGTCACACCGCTTGAGATTTTCAGACACGTTTCCAGTGTCTTCTGAAACTTATTCAGCGCCTTTCCAAGCACCGAAGGAAGCCCCGGACTCGATCCACTTCTTGATCAGAGCTTGGTTTTCAGCGCTGACGCGGTCGCCCTTACCTTCAGGAGGCATGGCGTATTCGTCAGACTCAGGCAGCGCCATGGTCTTCAGCAGCCAGCTTTCATCGGGCTTACCTGCCACGACGTTAGCATCTGGATACTCCTTACCACCCTTCATGATGGCAGCAGCGCTGTCCAGGGCCAGACCGCCCTTGGGCTTCTTCACGCGGCCGTTGTCTTCGTGCTCTTTCTCATGGCACTTGAAGCAGTTGTCTTTCAGGATCGGCAGGATCTGCTTTTCGAAATCCACATCTTCAGCGGAGGCGGTGGACACAGCGAATGCGGCAGCAACAGCAGCGAGGGTAAGCTTGATTTTCATGGGGTGGGTATTGCAATGCTGACTGCTACGCGTCTATTGGTCAAGCACAAGGAAGCTCGAAGGTAATGATCAATCCATGGGGGATTCTGTTTTGGGCAGAAACCGCCCCGTCACAGGCCTCCACACAAGTTTTCACGATGGATAGCCCTAAACCGGTGCCTCCGGTTTCGCGTGAACGGGCCACATCCACTCGATAAAAGGGCTCGAACAAACGCGGCAGGCTTTCATGGGGCACCCCAGGTCCTGCATCGGCGATGGTGAGTGTGACCGTATCCTTCGACCTCGCGGCTTTGACTTCGATCTGTGAATCCTTCGCATGCAGGCTGGCATTGCGCAGCACGTTCCCAATCGCCCGACGCAGAAGATCGGGCACCACCATCGCCTGGAGTTCCTCCGGCACGCTGAGCTGCACCCGGTTCATCGGCACGCCCTCCACCTCCACCACCCCGTCAATGAGGGCATGCAGGGCCACCGGCTCCGGTGTCTGGAGACGCTGCCCCAGAGCCGCTTTGGAAAACGACAGCAGCTCATCCACCAACGCCGAGATCTGCCGCAGCTCATCACGCACATCATTGAGGCGGTAAGCATCCGCCCCATCCACCCGCGTCTCCAGGATGCCGAGACTCATCTCCATGCGCGAGATCGGGCCGCACAGCTCATGCGCCACATCGCCGAGGAAGCGCTTCTGCCCACGCACCAGACCATCGAGCTGCCCCGCCATCTGGTTGATGGCGTGGGAGAGACGTCCGAGTTCATCCCCACGTGTCTCGGGCACCCGCACCTCGAAGCGCCCCTTTGAGATCTGCTCCGTGGCATGCATGCTCGCCCGGATGCTCCCGGTGATGTTTTTGACAAACGGCAGCCAAAGCAGCGCGGAGATGCCCATCGCGCCAAACAGCCCAATGAGCCAGGGCTTCGTATCAAAGAACAGACCTCCGCCCGTCATCGACGGCGAGGCGATCAACAGCATCAGCGGTCCATTCCGACGCGGCCAACCAGTCGGCGGAGGCAGCCGGATCCCCGCGTAATACAGAGCCGGCTCCCCAGCTTTGATCAAAAAGGTACCCATACGCAGCGGCATCCCCGCCCGTCCGCCCCCCTCGCGTTGCTCAGGTTCAGGACCCTCACCGCGCTCCCAAGGCGGCGGCGGAGGCGGCAGTGAATCGCCAAACAAAAACTCCTCCAGCGCATCCCGCTGGGGCGGTGGTGGGCGGCGTCCATCGGGGCCATCTCCAGCGCCACCGGGACCCTCCGGTCTGCCTCGGCGTTGCAGATCCGGCGTCATGGACACGAGTTGCTCCCGCAGCTTGTCCGGGATTTCCAGGCTCTCCCCCATGACCACGGCATCCGGCGGCTTCAGCAGCGCCACCTTCACCCCATGCTCTGTGCCCAGCCCTTTTAACACCGTGTCCCACTCCCCACGCGGGCGGTCACTCAGCGCACTATACATCTCCTGGCCGATCGCCTGGAGACGATCCCCCGCAATGCCTCCCAGCGCCCCTTGCAACCCATCTCGGAACTGCCACCACAGCACCAGGGCAAACCCCAGCGCCAGCACCGCCACATTCACCAGCAACCACATCAAGATGCGCATGTAGAGATTGGGCGAGCGGGGTCTCATGAGGGAAAGTCAGGATCGGTTTCCAGTAATCAGTCTTGAGCTTTGTTTTCAGGATTCAAACCGACGCGATGAACATGTAGCCTGCGCTGCGCACCGTGCGGATGAAGCGCGGCTCATGGGCATCATCCCCCAGCTTCCGCCTCAGCGCCGCGATGTGCACATCCACGCTGCGATCAAAGACCTCATACTCCCGGTCTCGGAGCGACTCGATCAAAGCCTCTCTGGAGCGGATGCGCCCCTTCGACTTCATCAGCGCCGCCAGGATGTCAAACTCCACCGGCGTCAGCACCAGCGGCTGATCCTCCAGACTGGCCACCCGCGCATCCAGATTCAACCGCACCGGGCCGCCCACCAGTTCACGCACCGGCTTTTCCACAGGTGCGCCAGCCTGAGCTAGCGCCACCCGTCGTGTCACCGCCCGCAGCCGCGCCAGCAGTTCCCGGGAAGAAAACGTCTTTGGCAGGTAATCATCCGCCCCCATCTCCAGGCCCACGATCCGGTCCGCCTCATCACCACGGGCCGTCAGCATCAGGATCGGCACCAGAGACTTCGCCCGCACCTGCTTCAGCACCTCATAACCATCACAGCCCGGCAGCATCAGGTCCAAGATCACCGCATGCCAAGGCCGCTCCAGTGCCCGCACCACCCCCTCCGGCCCCGTGTGGGCCATCTCCACCGCATAGCCCAGCGGGGTTAGGTAGTCGCGGATCAGCGCACAGAGCTTCTTATCATCATCGATCACCAGCACCTGCGTCAGCCCTTCTGCAGGCACACCCCTCCCCGGCTCACCTGCCAGCCCAACTCTCTGATCCACATCCGCAAACATAGGGATTATTGTAAAGGTGCTCCTGCGGTTGTGAGAAGGGATTTACACAGGCTTAACAAAAAAAGCAGGCTCGATGAAGCGTGTTGGAGATAGCGGCCAGCGGCGGGACCTGGAGTGCGGGCGTCTCGCTTGCCGTTTCCGACGTCCTTGAGGGGAAACCCTCCCCAGAGGCATGATCCCAGGATTCAAGGCAGCAAACCACGCGTCGTCACGGATCGACACTAATAATGGATACTGTCCCAGAATCATGAGTGTCCATAAGTGCCTATAAGTGGTTCATCATCCCGTGAGGACACGCATTCACTCCTGCGCCAGTCCTACTCGCCGCCACTTGCTAGAACGGACAGCCGCGAGGACGCCGCTGTCTGCACGCGAGACGCGTGCGCTCCGGTTCCGCCCACCCACTCCCCTCGGCTGGAGCATCCCTCCACCTTGCTTTTTCAGGCCTCCACGCCCCTGCTCAGGCGCTCCACCTCTCTGGCGGCGCACTCCACGTCGCTCCCGGGCTCGTCCCCTCCGCTGTTTGGACTCCCCTTCACAGCCTCAGCCCTCCCCTTCGCTGCTTGATCACTCCCCTCGTCAGCACGGGCCGTCCACCCCTCAGCATTGCCAGTCCACCTGGCGTGGGAAAAACGTGGTGGCCTCTTCTTGAGACCCAAAGCCCTTCAAAATGAAGGGAAAACCGAGTTATTGAGAATCCCGACTTCTATCGTCCATCTTCCGCCCTCCGCACGCGGGATCATTCGTTCCCGCATGCGGGATCATTCGTCATTCGTCATTCTTCTTCCCTTGCCACCCCAACCCGCCCCCTGCAAAATCCCCCCATGGCGACACCGGAAGCACCGATGAATTCTTGGGAGCTGGAAGCTTATAACAAAGCATTTTTATGGATTGAGCACTGTAAGAGTGAAGGGGAACATGGAACTCAACTTGATTTAAGCGACCTTAATCTTCCTCGACTTCCGCCAGAGATTTGCGAGCTACGCGCTCTGAAGACGCTTCATCTTCAAAGGAACAAGCTCACGAGCCTGCCGCCGGAGATTGGAAAACTTCAGGCTCTAAAGCGGCTTGACCTCCAAAACAATCTACTCACGAGCCTGCCACCAGAGATCGGAAAACTCCAATCCCTGACGACGCTTAATGTCTCCCAAAACCAGCTCACGAGTCTGCCGCCAGAGATAGGTCAACTCGAGTCTCTGGCGACACTTAATCTCACTGAAAACCAGCTCACGAGCCTGCCGCCAGAGATCGGAAAACTCGAGTCTCTGAGGAGGCTTGACGTCCCAGACAACCAGCTTACAAGACTGCCGCCGGAGATCGGAAAACTCGTATCTCTACAGACGTTGTACATCCAGTTTAACAAGCTCACGTCACTTCCCCCTCAACTTGGGAATCTTACAAAACTGCAAACATTCTGGCCCGCTGACAATCAGATCACCACAATCCCAGAAGATATTGGGCGATTAAAGAAGCTCGCCAACCTCAACATTTCCGACAATCCAGTCCATAGATTACCTTCAGAGATGGGGAATCTCACAGCTCTTTCAGAACTGTGGCTGCAAAATATGGCACTGACCAAACTCCCAGCGGAGCTATACCAAATTGAGTCATTAAAACGTCTCTATCTACATGGTAATCCTGGCCTGAGTCTGCCCTCAGAAGTGCTGGGTCCGAGGTGGGACGAAGTTGTCATGCTGAAAATGCCTTCAGCCTCCCCGAAGGCGATTCTGGATTACTACTTCGCCCAGCAAACCCAAGGTACCGAGCCGATGCAGGAAGTGCGGCTGCTGATGGTAGGAAGGGGACGGGTGGGGAAGACCTCCTTGCTTAAAGCTCTGCGCGATAAGCCGCATGACCGGAATGAACAAGAAACTCCGGGAATCACCGTACTTCCCCTACCCGTGAATTGTCCTCAGGGAGAAGCCACAGCGCACACTTGGGACTTCGGCGGCCAGGAGTTTCTGCACGGCACGCATCAGATCTTCCTGAGCGAGCGCTGTGTGTACGTGCTGGTGCTGGAAGGGCGGGATGGGAATTGGGAGCTGGAGACGGACTACTGGCTGCGTTTCATCCAGAGCTTCGGTGGGGATAGTCCGGTCCTGGTGGTGCTGAATAAGTATGCCTCACACCCCTTCTCCGTAGATCGTTTCCGTCTGCAAGAACGCTGCCCGCAGATCGTCGGTTTTGTCGAAACCGATGCGAAGACGCGGTTAGGTATCCAGGAACTGCGCACCTCGCTGGAGAAGACCGTGGATCAGATGGAGCATGTGTGGGCAGGCGTGCCTAAAAAGTGGCACCGAATCAAAGAAGAGCTGGGGCAGACTGAGGAGAGCTATCTGGACTACAAGGATTATCAAAAGCTCTGCACTAGGCACGATGTGCCCGAAGAGGATCAGCAGGACAGCCTCGCCCAAAACCTGCACCGGCTAGGCATTGCCCTGAACTTCCGCGATCATCATCGGCTGAAACACACCAGCGTGCTGAAACCGCAGTGGGTGACGGAGGGCATTTACGGCCTGCTACGTTATGCGCAGAAGCAAGACTGCTGCGGCGTGTTGGAGAAGAGTTGGTTAGCGAAAGCACTACTGGCCAAGGATTACCCCGCCGAGAAACATGGCTTTGTGCTGGAGCTGATGGAGAAATTTGAAGTGGCCTTTGCCCTGCCTACAACCAAAGACGCCGAGCCAACGCGCTGGCTCATTCCCGAACTGTTGCCGGAGGTTCAGCCTGCGGCGTTCATGGAGTTCCGTGGCAAAGACGTCAAGAGACTGCGCTATACCTACCCCGAAGCTTTGCCACCAGGGCTGCTGCCTCGCCTGATCGTGCGCACCCATGAACTGAGCCAACCTCACCCCGAATGGCGCTGGCGCAGTGGCGTGGTGCTGGTGTGGAATGGTTGCCAAGCTCTGGTGCGGCTGGATCGCTCGCAAAGGCAAACCACCGTGGAAGTGATCGGCGGCCCCGATGAGCAGAGGCAGGGTTTGTTTGACATCATCCGATCCCATCTCGTGACCTTGCATGGGAAGGTGCCCGCAGTCGAGGAAGTGCAGGCGGTGAATGACCCGGAAAAGTGGGTCGCCATGCAAGACCTGCGACTGGCTGAGCGAGATGAAGACGACACGATGAAGATCACCGTGGGCGAAGGAGCCGAAGCCAAACGCATCAAGCTGCCCGTTGTGGAAACCCTGGACACGGTGGAAAGCAAAGAGTCGCGCATCGCCACCGGGCCCGAACCCGAGAAGCGCATGCAACTCTTCATCAGCTATGCCCATGCGAATGAAAAGGAGATCGCTCCGATCAAGCCGCACCTGACGCTACTGAGCCAGCGCGGTTACATCCAGGTTTGGCAGGATCGCGATCTCATCGCCGGGGAATGCTGGGAGACAGGTATACTCGATGCCCTGAACAAAGCCGATATCGTGCTGCTGTTTTATACCACCGCCGCGAGAGTCTCGAAATTCATCCAGGAAACGGAACTACGCATTGCCCTGGAACGCTCCGACAAAAACGAATGCAGCGTGATCTGGGTGCCGCTGGAACGCTCCGATTTAGATACTACTCACGCCCTGGAATCCCAACTCAAGAAGCTCCAATGCGCTACCCGAGATGCCAAGTGTATCTTTCACTTCGATCACCCATCGACAGCATGGGTGGAAGTCGAAGGCTCCATCCGCAAAGCCGTAGAGAAACGGAGGAAGATGTGATCCCCGAAAGTAGCCTGCACAGCCCGTATACAGATTAGTCGGAGGAGTTAACTCACTCCAAAAATCACCGCCCCAGCCCCAAAAGCGCAAGGGTTTGGTCTGGGCTCCCAACACCAAACGACACCTTCAGGCGCTTTCTGTATTGCCACGGTGACTTGCCAGGGGGCGTATATGCCTCTAAAGAATGGGTTCCCTTTCCTTTCGTATCCTTTCAGTTCACCCCCAACCCCCGTTTTTCTAAACCATGATCAAACTCACCGGCATCGCAGATGAAGCAGGCGCGTCTCTGGACGTGCAAATCCAGGCCCACCAGGAACTTGGCTGGGACAGCATCGAGGCCCGTGTGGTGGAGTTCGACGGTGTGAAGGGGAACCTGCATGAGATCCCTGACGCGGTTTTCGACAAAGTCGTGGCACGCCTGGCCGAGAAGAACATGAAGGTGAGCGGCTTTGGCTCCCTGATCGGTAACTGGGCCAAGAAGATCACCGATGACTTCAGCATCACCGAGGCGGAGATCAGCCGCGCCATCCCACGCATGCAGAAGCTGGGGGCCAAGCTGATTCGCGTGATGTCCTATGCCGTCTGCAAGGACGACGCGGGCAAGGATCTAGAAGAGCAATTCGCTCCGGAGCGCATCAAACGCATGATCGAGATCAACAAGCGCTTTACCGATGCCGGTCTGACCGTCGTTCACGAAAACTGCATGAACTGGGGTGGCATGAGCCCGACCTACGTGCAGCGCATGGCCGAGGCGGTGCCAGGGATGAAGTGGGTGTTTGATACCGGTAACCCGGTCTTCATCGATGACCGTGATCGCCCCGGCCAGAAGCAGGACGCCTGGGCCATGTATCAGGCAATCAAGCCTTTCATGGCACACGTACACGTGAAAGATGGCATCTGGGACAAGGCCAAAAATGACGCGGTTTACACCTACCCAGGCGAAGGCGAAGGCCAGACGGAGCGCATCATGAAGGACCTCGTGGAGACCGGCTATGAAGGCTACATCAGCATCGAGCCCCACGTGGCCGTAGTCTTCCACGGAGCCGGTGCCGCCGATGATCTCTCCCCTGAGCAGAAGGCCAAGGAGCAATACGACAGCTACATCAAATACGGCAAGCAGCTCGAAGCCATGCTGAACAAGCTAGGCGCCAAGCTGGGCTGATCCCTCGGGCCGACGTCTGACGACGACAGCCACCTGAAGCCGCGCTTGAACGAGCGCGGCTTTTTCTTCGGGCCGGTGCCGTGGCAGAAAGAGTCAGACCCTGCGCAACTCTGAGGACTGAGCCGGGTTCATGGAGACTGAACTTCGGGAACTCGGGTTCCGAGGTTGCACCCCTAGCGATCCCATGAAAACTACCCGCATGAAATCTCTCCTGGCTCTCCCTGCCCTGCTGACGCTTCTGACTGCGACGGCTCTGCACGCCGAACCACCGGCCGCACCGCCGAAGGGGGACCGTGAAGGCATGCCCCCACCGCCGCCCCACTTCGGGCCCCCAAAAGGCGGCGAGCGTGACTCCAAGCGGGACTGGGACCGAGGGGGGGATCGTGGCGACCGACGTGGTGGAGGCGGCAGTGGCATGCCCGGCTTTGGTGGCCGCCCCCCGATGCGCCATGACGCCTTTGATAAACTCCCGGAAGAAGATAAAAAGCGCGTGCGTGAGGCCCTGGATAAAGTCTGGAGCCGCCCCGAGGTGATCGCGGCCAAAGATAAGGCCATGCGTGCCAATGAGGAGATGCGCGATACGATCCGGGAATCCCTAACCAAGATCGACCCCGAAGCCGCGGCGATCCTCGAACGCATCGAGCCGAAAGATCACTTCGATCCGCGAGAGCTGCCTCGACTCCCCGCCACCGACTCCCCTGACTTTCCGAAGGTGATGGTGCGGCGCATGGGCATGGAGTTGCAGAGTTTTTCCCGACCTGAACGCCGGGACGAAACCCGCAAGCTGCATGAGCGCGTGATGACCTTCCCCCAGGTGCAGGAAGCCCTGGCCAAGCTGGAAAGCTCCACAGGCGAAGAACGCGTCCAAGCCACCCAGAAGCTGCGCGAGGTGTATCGGGAAGCGATTTTCAAAGAGTTCCAAAACGCCCGCGAGCGTCGTGCCGCCGATGGCAATAAGGACGGTGGTCCAGGCCCAGGTTCGCCAGATGTGAAACCAAGGCCCGAACCTCAACGGGACGAGCAACCGCAGCGTTAGAGGATCAGGCCTCGTCACCGAGGCGCTTGTCACCGATCAGATAGCCCTGCACATAGTCGCGCACAGCTTCATTCAGAGTGTAAAGCTCTTGGGTGTAACCGGAACTGCGCAGCTTGGCGATGTCTGCACAGGTGTAATACTGGTATTTGGATTTGAGGTGTTCCGGCATCTCCACAAACTCAATGTTAGGCTCCTTACCCAGGGCGGCAAAGATGGCCTGCACGAGTTGCACCCACGTATGGGCTTGGCCGGAGCCAAGATTGAAGAGACCGTTGGCTCCGGTGTTTTCAGCCAAATGGAGGGTCATCTGGATGGCATCCTTCACATAGAGGAAGTCACGCATCTGCTCCCCGTCCTTGTAGTCGGGGCGATGGGATTTGAAGAGCTGCACCTTTCCGGTGTTGAGGATCTGCCCATAGGCCTTATGCACCACGCTGCGCATGTCGGCTTTGTGGTCTTCGTTCGGGCCATAGACATTGAAGTATTTCATGCCCGCCACCTGGTTGAGCATGCCCGTGCGCTTGGCGTGCAGGTCGAAGAGGTGCTTGGAATAACCATACATGTTCAGCGGGCGCAGGCAATGCAGGTCCGCCATCTGATCATCCATCCCGCACTCACCATCGCCATAGGTAGCGGCTGAGGAGGCATACACGAAACGCGTGCCATGGCTCAGGGCCCACTGACACAGGATCTTGGTCAGCTCATAGTTATTGCGCATCAGGTAGTCCGCATCCTTCTCGGTGGTCGCCGAGCAGGCGCCCAGATGCAAGATCACATCGAAGTGGCCCAGGCTGTCGGGGGAGGTGCGGATGTGCTTCTCCAGATCCCCACCATCCACATAATCATGGAAGCGAAGCGGCACGAGATTTTTCCACTTCTCGTCCGTGCAGAGACGGTCTGAAACGATGATGTTTTCGCAGCCGCGGCGGTTGAGCTCCCAGACAAGGGCGCTGCCAATGAATCCGGCGCCACCGGTGACGAGAATGCGGCTTTCAGGGGTAAGGGTCATCCCAAGGGGATAGCGAGGACTGCCCAAGTTTGCAAGATACGGGTGAGCGGATGGCGAAGATTGCGGAGTTGTGACATGGATAATGAATTATCTTGCCCTCACTGAAATTATCCTTTACGGGCGGACACCTATCCCATGAGAAGCCTTTCTCCTCTCCGCACACTGCTCAGTCTATTTGCCTGTAGCCTCGTTACGATGAGCACCTATGGCCAGACCCCTGCGGCGGGCACTGCGGATACCACCTTTAGCTCGGATGGTCAGGCCATCGCCACCCTGCCAGGCTACACCTCCTCAGCACAAGCGCTCGCTGTTTTGCCCGATGATAGTGTGATCGTCGCGGGCCACTCCTGGGCTGGTGGAGCCGGTTACAAAATGGTCTTGGCCAAATTCAAATCGAATGGAGATCTCGACACCGAGTTTGGTTCGAATGGTTATGCCCTGTATAGTCCCTTGCCTGCAAACAACTACACCATCCGTGCGGTGAAAGTGCTTTCAACGGGAAGGATTCTCGTCGCAGGCGATTACGGTACATCGGTGTTTGTGGCCCGCTTTCTCAGTAATGGGCAGATAGACAGCTCCTTCTCATTCAATTCTTACAGCTTCACTTTTGCGCCAACCGTGACGGGCATGGCCCTCCAAAGCGATGGCAAAATCGTGGTGAGTGCGGATCTCTACCGCTCCAGCGGAGATACGGATGGAGTGATCCTTCGGTTCTCCTCTGGAGGCACACACGAGTCCAGCTTTGCGAACTCCGTAGGCTATTACATTTTCAGTGGGGCCGGCCTGCAAACAGCGCGCTGCGTTTGCCTCCAGGCCGACGGTAAGATCCTCTATGGCGGCACCAGCAGCGGCATCAATCACTATATAGGCAGGTTAACCACTGCTGGAATCGCGGATACAACCTGGGGCACCAGCAATGGCCGAATGGTCGTCTCTGCGTCCTCTGTGGGCACGGAATCCGTAGAAGCGCTCACGCTCGATAACAATGGCAACATCATGGTGCTGGTGGCCAATGCTGCGACAGGAGAAGCCAACGACGTGGTGCTGACGCGGCGAAGCTCAAATGGAGCCGTGGATGCGACCTTCTCAGAGGATGGATTTCTCGTCACTACCCTGGGCGGGAGTGAGAGCCAGCCCACCGATCTCCTCATTCAAGCCGACGGACGCATTCTGGTGGTGGGGCGACAGCCTTCGGGGGTCCTCACAGCCCAAGTGAAATTGCGCCGATTTGAATGGAATGGTGATGTCGATACCACCTGGGGCACCGATGGTTTATCGGCTCACACGGTCGGGACTGGGGCAGCCTTGGTCGTCGAGGCCGCCTTAGACTCGGCTCAGCGAGTGGTTATCGCCAGCCAGGCGACCGAGGGGAGTTTCCTCCAGGGGTTAGCGGCCCTGCGACTAAATCCTGGAGCCCCCGTGCCTGAACTGGCCCTGACCATCACGCAATCGCCCCAGTCTCAATCGGTCAATGTAGGTTCCTCCGTGACCTTGGACGTGACGGTGGATCATGCGGGCATCCTTCCTGTGATCTATTCCTGGTATAAAAACGGCACCACATTGCTGAGCCGCGGGAGTCAATCGAGCTATACTTTTAACTCGGTGACGACCTCCAACGAAGGCTCATATCATGTCGAAGTGAGTAATGGTCAGGGCAAAAAAATCAGCAACACAGCCACCCTCACCGTGCGTCAGCCGCCGAACCTCAGCAGCTTCCCTCAGGGAGAAGTCGGGCTGCTTCAGAACTCCAGTTCAAGCTTGACGGTCGTTGTCACAGGTCGCCAGCCCTTCACTTACCGCTGGTATCGCGACAACGAGCTGGTTTCCACCCAGGGACCCATGTATTTTAGCTATTCGAATTACAGCTTCACCAATGTGACGCCCTCCATTGAAGGCTCCTATCATGTGGTGATCAGCAACAGCGATGGGGAACAGACGAGTGAGACTGCCACGGTAAAAGTCTTGCCAGATCCCTCCGTCGCAGGCGAGCAAGACGTCTTAATTACCCTTGGAGAGCCGATCTTTCTTTCCCCAACTTTTCTCACCCGCTACGAGTATCGCCTTTCTTGGACAAAAAATGGGAAGGCCATTAAGTCCCAAACGCCGAGCGAAGCCAGCTTTTACATTTCCGAAGCCAGCCTCGCCGATGCAGGCAACTACAAGGCCATCATCAAAACACTCGTCGGCTCTGCCGAAAGTGATCCAATGCAGGTGGCCATCGTGAATCCCCGAGCCAAGACATGGGTGGCCAGCAAAGGCAAAAAGTTCAGCCTTTCCATCCCAACCGCAGGTTCCGGCCTTACTTTTCAGTGGTTCAAAGGAAGCACCCCTGTGACCGGTCTCAAAGCTGGCACACCGCAACTTGATTTCACAACGGCGGAGGAAGTCGATGCCGACAATTACACCTGCCAGATCTGGCTGGGAGAGAAGACACTCATCACGGAAGTACAGACCCTCAAAGTGGTCGATTCAGTTCCGACACTCGATGAACTTTCCCTGCCCGACGCTTACATCGGCGTCGCTTATGAATGGCCGCTCCCCTTGCCGGAAACGGCCAGCGGATTGGAGGTGAAAGGCTTGCCGGCAGGACTCAGCTTTTCCCAGGAAACACAAGCCATTTCTGGCGTGCCGACCAAGGTGGGCACGGCCCAGGTGTCCATCACCGCCATCAACCCGATCGGACGTTCAACCACGATCAAGACTAATCTCAACGTCATGCCATTGCGCGATGGTATCAGTGGACGCTTTTATGGTCCACTCAACACCGGCGAGGCTGAGGGGATGATTGACATCCAAATCACAGCCTCGGGTGCCTATACGGGTAAACTCAGCCTGAGCAAAATGTATGGCCAAGTGATCAAGTCCTCTTTCAAAGGGCAGTTAACCACTTCCGTACCAACCGGAGAGGAACCGAATGCTTACACAGGAACCAGTGAACTTTCACTCAAAGGCTATTACGCCAAGACGGGACTGGCGACGATACGCATCTCCGTCACCCCCGAAGCCCTGTCTGGAGACATGGACATTCCTTATGATTCCGATGGTTACCTTGAGACGGACTCTGCAAGTTTCTATACACTTCATTGTCCTTGGCAAAAGTCTTCGCCTCTCGGAGCAGCCCATCTGGGTGTCTTCAATATCAACATGCCGCGTTCCTACTATGGCAGCATGCCCGAGGGCACGGGTTATGCACGAGTCACGACAACTGCGGCTGGAATTCTTTCCCAAACAGGCAAACTGGCCGACGGCACTTCCTTCACCACGTCCGGACCTGTCACCAAGGATTTCACCTCCTACGGCATTACCTTTCTATACAAAAACTTAGGACGCTATTCCTATGATTTCCAGCTTCTTCCAGGAACCTCTGGCCCTGAGTATTTGAATGCTTCCGTCGCCGGTTCATTCCGATGGAGGAAAAACTTCCTGTCGTTTAAAGGCCAAAAAAATTATCCACTCAGTTTCGATGGTCAGCAGTCGATCACTGGCGGTGGTAAATACCTCAAACCAACCCATCCTGAATTGGGCGGGCTGATGATGAACTTGGTGGAGGCTCCCCTCAATGTCTATATCGATGGGCCTTATGGCTCCACCACAGCGACCCTTACTTCCTCTCATACCATTCGTTTCGATCCCTCTGAAGAAGTCAATCCGGCGGGCATGAGGTCGGTTAAATTCAGTGCGGCGACAGGACTCTTTTCCGGCTCCGGGAAATTCATCGAATATAACGAATATTATGACGAAGAAACCGGGGAACCCTATTACAAGCCTTTGGTCCGCTCTCATACTTGTGAAGGCCTCGTCATCCGTGAACCGGACAGTCTAGGTTCATCCGCAGGAGGATTCAGTCTGCTTGATGAATGGCAGTACTTCGACGAGTTGGAGAAAACGATCAAACTGAAAGTCTCTTATCCCGTCTCAATCTATTCGAATCACTGATCAAGCGCGATCTCCTAACTCCATCAAAACCGGGCTTCTCCTCGAGAAATCCGGTTTTTTGTGGCTCTGGAGCTAGTGAAAACAGCGGCATTGGGACGCCTCCTGTCTATCCCCTCGACCTAGAATAGAATATGCCTCGATTCGTCCGCTGCGGGTCAGGTTTGCTGTCTTACAGGGACTCTTTCCACACGGCCGGATGCATAAACGTCGAGGCCGGATCTTGGCCAATATCCAGCCCAGCGACCGTATCCATGACCATCCCATCCGTGTAACGGAGGGCAGGATAGAGGAAAACTTCGCCACCGATTTGAAGTTTCGGGATCAAGGCCGCCCCATAGTGCTCCACCTCCCAGTTCAGCAGCATGGGCTCTTCGTCGGTAAATGTGTCCATGGGGCGCTCAATCCAGCCGACGAGGCCACTGTCGTTCAACAGATCCCAAACCTCTCCAGTGACGAGATCCACCTTCACCGCGAACCCTCGGGTGCAAGACTGTTCGGTCCCAGGGATTTTTGCCACGGCTGTTAGGGCGAGAATAATATTCTGACTTCCTGTTTGGGAAGGCACCACGTCATATTGAAAGCCAAAGCGCAGCGGATGATCTGGCACCAGGATTTCTCCAAAACTGACAAGATCAAAGCTGGCGAAAGCGACTTCGGAACTGGCAAGCGGTGCGGGAGTGTGCATGGCAAATTTCAAACAGTTGTCAGGATTTTGTCATAGATACTATCAAACATCAAATATTTATGATATTTATTTAAAATGTGAAAATATAAATAAGTCTTAAATATCGCCGTAATTAGCATAGCTTGAGGTCCCACCTCATCGCTACCCTAACTACGCAACACTCTTGTAACCAGCAGGTTACAACGCAGGAGTCAGGCCAAGTTTTCGACCCAAGCCACAACAGCCACATCTGCTGGAGCAAGATCGGGGCACAAAATATTTTTTTTAAAAACCCAGGCGAGCTCGCTGTGCTCATGTGCAGTGGGTTTTGGGCTTGCCGATGCTAGCTCACATAAGAAGGGATGCAGGCAGATGCGCCCCCATTCATAGGCATGAACGACGGGTGGACCTACCGCTAAGATGACAACCTGACATCCCAGCTCCTCCATCAGTTCACGATGCAAGGCTTCCTCGGCGGTTTCGCCAGGATCAATCTTACCCCCTGGAAACTCCCACATCCCCGCCAGACTTTTACCCGGCGGCCTTTGGGCTAAAAGAATCTGGTCTCCCCGCCGGATGATGGCGCACACGACATCGATAGGAGCAGCAGAGACAGACATGATTTTAGCTGACGTGGGACGGAGATTCCCCATACTCCCGCCATGCGCCCTGAAAAAGTGAAATTCATGCTGCTGGCCACGAACATGACTCGTGCAGTCCGCTTCTATACTCAGGTCTTTGGTTTTACCGAAGTGTTCGTCAGTGAGTTCTGGTCTGAGCTGGCCTTTGGAGATGCCATTCTAGCTCTTCATGGAGGCCATGATGGCACGATCAATCCCACCGGTCTGAGCTTGCAGTTTACCGATGTCTTCGAGGTGGCCGCACTGGTTGAAAAAGCCGGAGGCAAGATTGTCGATGCCCCCAACCAGCGCGAAGGCGAACCGATCCTACTCGGACGCTACCGCGATCCTGAAGGCAATGAGGGATTCATCACCCAATACGTGGGCTGAAACCGCCCGTTCGTTTCATCGTTCCACAATCCGTCCTTGCCGTGGCGGTTTCGCTTTCCATCATCGGCTCACCCCAACCTCGTCTCTGTCTTCACTTTCATGAAAGCCCTCGTTCTCACCGCCCCTTGCGAATTCAATTATGACATCGGTTTCCCTGACCCCACACCGGGAGCCGGAGAGGTGCTGGTCAAAATCAAAGCCTGCGGCATCTGCGGCAGTGACATTCATGGCATGGATGGCCGCAGTGGTCGCCGCCAGATGCCCATCGTGATGGGCCATGAGGCGGCCGGTGAAATCATCGAAGTGGGTGAAGGTGTCACCGACTGGAAAGTCGGCGAGCGCGTCACTTTCGACTCCACCGAATACTGCGGTGAGTGTGAGGAGTGTCAGGCCGGTTATGTGAACCTGTGCCCAGATCGCAAAGTTCTCGGCGTCTCTCCAGGCAGCTATCGCCGTCACGGCTGCTTTGCGGAAAAGATCGTGCTGCCAGAGCGCATCCTGTATCGCATCCCTGAAGCACTGCCCTTTGAAAAAGCCGCCTTTGCCGAGCCTGTGGCCATCGCCCTCCACGCCGTGAATCTGGCGGATGGCATCGAGGTGGGAGAAGCCTTTGCCGAAGATTGTGGTGCCGGCTGTGAAGGCTGTGGCTGCGATCACGAAGGTGAGGAAGAGCACGACCATGCTCATGATCACGGGGCCGAAGACATCCGGGGAGGCGTCGCTGTCGTTGTGGGTGCCGGTTTGATCGGCTTGCTGGTGGTCCAGTCTCTGAAAGCTCGTGGCTGGGAGCGTGTCATCGCGGTGGATCTGGACGATAAGCGTCTGGAACTGGCCAAAACCCTGGGGGCTGACGATGCCTTCAATGCCAAGCAGGAAGGCCTGGCCATGCACCTGCGGGACATCTGCGGTGGTGACGGAGCCGACGCCAGCTTCGAAGTCGTCGGTGCCGCCGCTCCGATTGATCTCGCCATCCGCTGCGTGCGTAAAGGCGGTCAGGTGGTCCTGATCGGCAACCTCCAGCCCTCCACCCCCTTCCCTCTTCAGGAAGTGGTGACGCGTCAGATCACCCTGAAAGGCTCCTGCTCCTGCGCCGGTGAATACCCGGAAGCCATCCGCCGCATCGAAGACGGCAGCATCCAGGTCGAGCCGCTGCTCAGCGCCGTCGCTCCGCTCCAAGACGGTGCCGATTGGTTCAAGCGTCTTTACGACAATAAGGAAGGCCTTCTGAAAGTGGTGCTCACTCCAGAAGCCTAGGCTTAGCCGGATCCGCCCAGTCGCTCAAACTTGCGACTGGGCTTTCTAGATCGCCGGACACCTTCGCTTGTGTCACAGGCAGATGGTTGTTACGTAGGGCTTATCTACAGCCGTTGATTCCGCTGTCCTGACTCCCTTTGTCATCTGCCATGAAGCGTCTCCTTGCCTGCATTTTTGTCGTTTCGGCTCTGCCAGCCCTGGCAGATATCAGCCTGCCTGCCCTCTTCACTGATGGTCTGGTTTTACAGCAAGGCAAACCAAGCGTCATCTGGGGCACCGCCTCTGCGGATGAAAAGATCAGCGTCAGTTTCGCCGGACAAACCAAAGCCACTCAGGCGGATCTGGATGGGAAATGGCGCATCACCCTGGACCCCCTTCCCGCCAATGCGACCCCGGCGGAGATGACCCTTCAGGGAAACAATACCATGACCCTCAAAGACGTGCTCGTCGGCGAAGTCTGGCTCTGCTCAGGTCAATCCAACATGCAGTGGACCGTCTCTCAAGCTGCCAACGCGGAGCAGGAAATGGCGGCAGCCACCTTCCCCCAGATCCGCATGTTTTCCGTGGAGCGCTCCACGGCCATGGAACCTGCCACCGATGTGAAAGGCACCTGGAAAGCCTCGACCCCTGAGAATGTGGGACAATTCTCGGCCGTGGCCTACTACTTCGGCCGGCATCTGCATCAGGTGCTGAAGGTGCCCGTCGGCCTCATCAACACCTCCTGGGGCGGCACCCGCATTGAAGCCTGGACCAGTCTCGAATCCCTGAAAGAGCGGCCCTGCGCGGCCCAAATGCTGAGTGATTGGAATGGCATCCGCGAAAGCTGGAATGCCAAGGAAGAAAACGCCAAATTCGAAGTGGCCAAGGCCGAGTGGCAATCCCAGGTGAAAACCGTCACCGCAGACAATGCCAAGCTGCCTGCCGATCAAAAGAAGCAACTTCCCCCGGCCCCGCGTCCCCCGGATGATCCCAACCGCACTCCCCACCATCCCGCCGTTCTTTTCAACGCCATGGTGGCCCCGCTCATTCCTTACACGATGCAGGGCGCCATCTGGTATCAGGGCGAGTCTAACCAAAAGCGCGCCTTCCAATACCAGGAGCTGCTGCCTAACATGATCAATGACTGGCGCACCCGCTGGAATGACGAGTTCAGCTTCTACATCGTCCAGCTCGCCAGCTTCGGCAATGGCCTTCCCATCACGCAGGACGCGGGCGTTCCCGACACCTGGGCGGAGCTGCAAGAAGCCCAATATCTCACCGCCACCACCCTGGCCAAAACCGGCCTGGCTGTGACCAACGACATCGGTGAAGAAAAGGACATTCACCCCAAGAACAAACAGGAAGTGGGGCGCCGACTCGCCCTGTGGGCCTTGGCCAAAGATTACGCTCGCACCAGCACTGTGCCCAGCGGACCTCTGTTTAAAAACAGCGTCATCGAGGGTAATCAGGTGCACCTCCAGTTTGACTACGTCGGCGGCGGTTTGAAAACCCGCGACGGTGGTCCCTTGAAACACTTCCAGATCGCCGGGGCCGATCAAAAGTGGTTCTGGGCAGAAGCCCGCATCGAAGGCGATGAAATCATCGTCGCTAGCCCCAATGTGACCCAGCCTGTGGGTGTGCGCTATGCCTGGGCAGCTTTCCCCGAGGGAGCCAACCTGATCAATGCCGAAGGCCTGCCTGCCAGCTGCTTCCGCACCGATGAGTTCATCCCCAGCACCATGGGTGTGACCTCCCCCTTTCAAGAGGTGTTGAAGGCAGGAGCGCGGTAGAATTTACAGAGGAATCAGCTTTGCGACATCCTGATGCAGTGTGGAGAGACCGCTGTCCATCGTCGCGAGCTTGCCACCATACCGACGGGCTAACTCCGCCAGCCAAGCATCCGTGACTTGACCACTTCCTTGTAAATGGCGATGAGGCACTTCCAGATAGCTGAGATCATTGCCCCACCATTCATGCTTGGGGTGCTGGATGATTTGCTCCAGCGCTGTCCACGCGGCAACGCTGCTCGTATCCACAGCAGTCCGCATGTGCATCCGGATCAACGTGCCCTGGGTAATCGCACAGGTGGCGAACCGATCCTTCTTCAATTGGCCAAACCAGCGATGAACGCGGTCATGGTGAATGTGAGAATCGATCTGCAACGCCAACAAGACGTTGCCGTCCAAAAGCCAAGTCACGATTCGTCGTCCTCCGCTTCTAACTGTTTCACCATCTCAGGTGTAATGATGGCGGCACCTCGGGATATTTGAAAACCATTGCGCACCCCCGGAGAGTCAGCCTTGGCTTTGGGGGTTTTACCTCCTGGCAATGACCGCCTCAAAAGTCGGTTGATAGCCGTGCTGATGGTGCAGTCCTCTGCCTTGGCCAAGGATTTAGCCAATGCGTAAAGATCCGATTCTAAATTCACGGTAAGCCGCATGCATCAAAATGGTGCAGTGGTGCAGTGATGTCAATTCATCGATTCTGTGACGCGAAATGGATTCGCGTTTGCCCCTCAGCGTATGCTTTTCACAGTATCCACCCACCCCCATGCCTACGCCTCCCTTTCATTACCAGGAACTCTTCGAACTCGGACAGGACGACACGGAATACCGCCTCCTCACGAAGGAGCACGTCAGCGTTCAGACCTTCAATGGAAAAGAAGTCCTCTGCGTGGAGCCGCAGGCCCTCACTCTCCTGGCCAATCAGGCCTTTCATGACATCAACTTCTTCCTCCGCCCCAAGCACCTGAAGCAGGTCACGGCCATCCTCGACGACCCCGAAGCCAGCGAGAACGACCGCATGGTGGCCCTGACCTTGTTGAAGAATGCCGACGTCGCCTCCGCCGGGCTCCTGCCCTTTTGCCAAGACACCGGCACCGCCATCATCATGGGCAAAAAAGGCCAGCAGGTCTGGACGGGGAGCAGCGATGAAGAAGCCCTCTCCAAAGGTGTCTATGAAGCCTACACGGAGAACAACCTGCGCTACTCTCAGAATGCCCCGCTGAACATGTATGATGAGAAGAACACGGGCACCAACCTGCCGGCCCAGTTCGATCTCTACGCCACCGAAGGCGACGCCTACAAGTTCCTCTTCATCTCCAAAGGCGGCGGCTCCGCCAACAAGTCCTTCCTGTATCAGGAAACTCGTGCCGTGCTGAACCCGAAAAGCATCGTCAAGTTCCTCACGGACAAGATGCTCACCCTCGGCACCGCCGCCTGCCCGCCCTATCACCTCGCCTTCGTCATCGGCGGCACCTCAGCCGAGGCGACCATGAAGCACGTCAAGCTCGCCTCCACCAAGTATTACGACAACCTGCCCACCACCGGTAACGAGCACGGCCGCGCCTTCCGCGATGTGGAGCTGGAGGCCCAAATGTTGGAGGCCGCCCGCACCTGCGGCATCGGCGCTCAGTTCGGTGGCAAATACTTCGCGCTTGATGTGCGTGTCATCCGTCTGCCCCGGCACGGAGCCTCCCTGCCCATCGGCATCGGTGTCTCCTGCTCGGCCGACCGCCAAGCCAAGGGCAAGATCACCCGCGATGGCGTCTTCATCGAGAAACTGGAGACCAATCCGCTCCAATACATCCCGGAAGAACTGCGCCACCGCAAGGATACCAACGCCGTGCGCATCGACCTGAATCAGCCGATGGAGGCCATCCGCGCTGAATTGAGCAAGCATCCCGTTACCACCCGCCTACTTTTGAATGGCTCCATCGTCGTCGCTCGCGACATCGCCCACGCCAAGCTGAAGGAGCGCCTCGATGCCGGTGGCGAGCTGCCCGACTACTTCAAGGCCCACCCCGTCTATTACGCCGGCCCGGCCAAGACTCCCGCCGGCATGCCCAGCGGCAGCTTCGGCCCCACCACCGCCGGGCGCATGGACAGCTACGTCGATCTCTTCCAGAGCCACGGCGGCAGCATGGTGATGATCGCCAAAGGCAACCGGGGGCAGCAAGTCACCGACGCCTGTAAAAAACACGGCGGCTTCTACCTTGGCAGCATCGGCGGCCCCGCCGCCATCCTGGCCAAAGAGAACATCAAGAAAGTCGAAGTCGTCGAGTTCCCCGAGCTCGGCATGGAAGCCATCTGGAAGATCGAAGTCCAGGACTTCCCCGCCTTCATCCTCGTGGATGACAAGGGCAATGACTTCTTCCAGAGCGTCGGCCCCGGCTGCTCCGTGAAGCATTGAGCCAAGGCAAGCCCGAACGAAAAAGCCCTGAGTGATCAGGGCTTTTTAAAGGGTGTGTTTTCAAATTGGGGAGGGCTCGTTGAGTCAGAACGGAGGTCAGGGCCAGGCGCGAGCGCCGTGCCTGTATCCTCTGCGATACTGGCCCAGCGCAGCAACGCCGCCATGGCCTTCGTTCTCACTCAACCCGAAGGGCCCGCAAGAAGGAGCCGAATAGCCGCGTTGAACGCCTCGGAGTTATGTCTCCATAACCCCGTCGGCGTTCGCCTTGCTCTTGAGCTCCTTCTCGCGGGCGAGCCTCTCCCGAATTTTAAAACACACCCTATCGTTGTAGGCTACTCATGCGTCTCCTTCCCCGCCTCCTCAGCATCGCCATCGTGGCCCTCACCCTCACCAGCCACGCCGACTCCCCTTCACGTCCCTTTCTCTGCTGTGACTATGGTGGTAATACCATCAGCATCGTCACCCCCAGCGGCCAGATCGAGTGGCAAATCGAGACCAAACGCCCGCAGGACTGCTGGCTCCTGCCCAATGGCAACATCCTCTTCGCCTACCTCGACGGTGCCCAGGAGATCACCCGCGATAAACAAGTCGTCTGGGAATACAAAGCCCCCACCGACACCAAGGTCGAGTGCCATGCCTGCCAGCCCCTCCCCAATGGCGACGTCTTGATCGTCGAATGCGGCACCAGCCGCCTCATCGAGGTCAACCGCGCCGGAAAGATCGCCAAAGAAATCAAGCTCGTCACCACCTGCGAAAAGATTCACAACCAATTCCGCGGCGCCCGTAAAACCGCCAACGGCCACTACTTCGTCACCTTCAAAGGTGAGGGCAAAGTCGTCGAGCTCGACCCCACCGGCCAAGTCCTCCGCGAGATCCCCGTGCCGGGAGATCCCCATGAAGTCGTGCCCCTCCCCAGCGGAAACCTCCTCATCACCTGTGGCGACGGGCACAAAGTCCAAGAGATCGCCCCCGACAGCCAAGTCGTCTGGGAGCTCAACGAAAACGACCTCCCCGGCAACACCCTCCGCCTCATGGCCGGTTGCCAGCGCCTGCCCAACGGCAACACCGTCTTTTGTAATTACCTCGGCCACGGCCATCTCGGCGAGCAACCCCAAGTCTTCGAGGTCACTCCCGACAAAAAAGTCGTTTGGGAATCCGCCGACCACGCCCACTTCAAAGACATCAATCAAATCCAAGTCCTCGATGTCACTGGTGATGTGACCCAGGGTCAAATCCTGCGCTGACCTCCCCCCAAGCCCAACGGGCTTACGTCATTGAGCCCAGGGTTGCCCCAACCCTGGGTTTCGCAGAACCCCACCACCATGAATGTCGGCGAACCCCAACGGGGTTCTGTCCATGAAGGCTCGGTCTAACATGAGGTGCGGAGATAAAACCACCCTCAACGACCACCCGACGATGGACGCAACCCCGTTGGAGTTGCCCAGGATCTCAAACGCCCTCGTGCACGCTACCCAGGGTTCAGAGAACCCTGGGCTGAAAGACACAATGCCGTTGGCATTGATGCAGACACCCAATAGAGCATGGATGTGAGCTAGGGGTTTCACGAAGAACAGCATTCATATCGTAAGGCCATCGGCAGGGATCAGGGAATCCAATGGGGAGGGATGTCCCACACGGCTAGTTTCATGAATAATGGCCCCATATCTTAAAGCCTATGGTCTTGAACCTGATGCATCAAATCACGCAATGGCTCTGGAAACAGTTCGCATCACTCGCGGTTTTCACCATGCCTTGTTGCCGCTTCCCTCCCAAGCCCAACGGGCTTGCGTCATTGAGCCCAGGGTTGGCACAACCCTGGGTCTCGCAGGCCCCCACCGCCACGCATCGCGGTGAACCCCAACGGGGTTCCGTCCACCGGTAAAACAAATTCCCTTCCTCATCTCGCCTTCGTCGCCTCTTGCCAATTCCAGCGTGATCGTTCACGATGCCCCATGCCGCAGTCCCTCGCCCGCGTCATTCTGCACACGGTTTTCTCGACAAAAGACCGCATGCCTTCTTTTCAAAACCCCAGTTTTCGCCAAGAGGTCCATGCCTATTTGGGCGGGTGTTTAAAAACGTTAGACAGTCAGCCTCTCATCATTGGGGGAGTCAGTGATCACGTGCATCTACTGGCCACATTACCGCGCACGCTTTGCATCGCGGACTTGGTGAAAGAGGTCAAACGCAGTTCCACCCATTGGATTCAGAATCAGGGGCAAGAATTTTGCAACTTCCATTGGCAGGCAGGATATGGTGTCTTTTCCGTCTCAGAATCGCAGCTTCCACCCGTGACACGTTACATTGAAGATCAAGAAGCGCATCATCGTGGCGTGACCTTTCAGGATGAATATCGTGCCCTTCTGCGTAAGCATGGCCAGAAGTGGGATGAAGCCTACGTGTGGGATTAGAAAGGCACCATTCGGGAGAGTGTGTCCACTCACCCCGATGGACGCAACCCCGTTGGGGTTGCCCGCCCCACGAAATACTCACACGCAGACGACCCAGGGTTCTGAGAACCCTGGGCTGAGGGACACAATGCCGTTGGCATTGAGAGGTATGCAGAACCCCATGGCACCGTGCGCGTGTTCTGCCACACCATGTCTGCATGTCATCACCTCATCCGGTGTTTCCACATTCATGCCCGTGCATCACGTCGAACCATATCTGCGTGTTATCACCTCATCCCGTGTTTCCACATTCACGCCCAGGCATCGCGTCGAACTATACCTGCGTGTCATCACCTCATCCCGTGTTTCCACATTTACGCCCGGGCCCCGCGTCGCACCATGTCTGCGTGTCATAGCCTCTAACCAACCAATTCAGGGCCAAGCCCAACGGGCTTGCGTCGTTGAGCCCAGGGTTGCCCGGGATTTCAAACACCCTCGTGCACGCTACCCAGGGTTCAGAGAACCCTGGGCTGAAAGACACAATGCCGTTGGCATTGGAGGGGATGCAGGATCGTATGGGACCGGGGGGTGTCCTGCCACACCATGGCTGCGTGTCATTGCCTCATCCGGTGTTTCCACACTCACACGCAGGCTCCACGTCGAACCATGCTCGCGTATCATCACCTCAAACCGGCCCGCTCCAGGGCCAAGCCCAAAGGGCTTGCGTCATTGAGCCCAGGGTTGCCCCAACCCTGGGTTGCATGTATGATGCGGGAATTTGCAGAGCAACCCCAACGGGGTTGTGTCCATCGTGGTGACTGGAAATTAACTTCGAACGATGCATCCCGATCCTCATGTAGGCATCGCGATATCGACGGGACTAAAAGCGACCTCGATACGGACCTTGAAGGGCCGGGACTGCCGGGGGGGCAGATGGCCGGGGCGACGAGGCTGTTTCGGTCGAGTCGATTCGCTGGCAATATGCCGCCTCATTGCCTCGTTTTTCTCCCCATGTTTCTGCGTTTTTGCCTGCCTAGCCTTTTGCTTTTGATCACCTCCACTCTGCTCGCGCAGGAAGCGAGCCCGAAGCCTCTCAAAGCCCTGCAGGAGAGCTACGATGTGGTCATTGCAGGGGCGGGCACGGGGGGCTTTGGCGCGGCCATGCAGGCGGCGCGGATGGGGGCCACGGTGCTGCTGCTGGAGGAGACGGACTACATCGGCGGGCAGATGAATGCGGCGGCGGTGACCTCCATGGATGAAGGGCCCATCATCGTGCGGGAGCGCGGGCTGTATCATGAGTTTGTCGATGCGGTGAATGCCCACTACAACAAGCTGGGCATGAGCGCGGAAACCGCCTATGGTTTCCGCCACATCTGCATGGAGCCGCACGTGGGCCAACAGATCCTCTACGACATGCTGGCGGAGGCCCGCACGCATACGAAGGCGCTGGACATCACGCTGCAAGCCCAAGTCACCGAAGTGCTGAAGGAGGGGAATGCGGTGACGGGCGTGAAAATCACGTCGGGGAAAAAAACCCGCACGATCCAGAGCAAGATCCTGATGGACGCCACGGAGTGGGGCGATGTCATCCCGCTCACGGGTGCACGCTATCGCGTGGGGAATTGCTTCAATGACAACGTGGATATGAAGCGACGCATCCAAGACCTGACCTGGACGGCGGTGATCAAAGAGTATCCGCAGGGCGTCCCTGATGAGTTGGTGATCCATGAAGCACCTCCCGGCTACACTCCGGCGGTGCATCAGGGTTTTGTGCGCACGCTGGCAGCAGGCGATGACATTCTCTCAAAAGAGGCGCCTTGGAGCTTTGAGCGGTTCATCCGGTATCGCGGCATGCCAAACAGTGAGCAGCCTAACAAAGTGGGTGTCATCACGCGCACACACATGAATTTTAACAATGACCACCCGACCACGATTGGCGATGTCGAAGATCTGACCTCCCGCCAAAAGACGCTGCGCTCGGCGATGCTGAAAACGCTGCACCTGCTCTATTACGTGCAGCACACGATCGGGAAAACGGATTGGAGCGTCGCGAATGATGAGGGCTACGACACGCCCTACAATCGTGCGCAGATGGACGCCTGGATCGCAGATCAACCGGAGCTGGCCCCGTATCGGGACATCCTCTACCACTTCTCGATCATGGCGTATGCGCGTGAGAGCCGCCGCATCGTGGGCCTGCATACGCTGAGAGCCCGCGAGATCGAACGTAAGCCGCGCCAACCGACGGAGTTCATCAACACCATCGCGCTGGGTGACTATGCGGTGGATCTGCATGGCTCCAAGAAGCCGGAACTTTTGGAGCTGGATCTCGACCCCGTCGAAGATATCCCTCAGGGCAGCTTTGGCAGTCACGGCACCGGCCCGTTTGCCATTCCCTTCGAGTGCTTCATTCCTGAGACCGTGGATGGTTTTATCCCCGCTGAGAAGAACATCTCTCAGTCTCGCCTCGCCAATGGCGCGACTCGTTTGCAACCCAGCACCATGCTGATGGGCCAGGCCGCCGGAGCCATCGCTGCGCTCGCAATTCAGAACCAGGTCCAGCCTCGTCAGCTCGACCCGATCCTCGTCCAAGACACGCTTCTCAAAACCGGTGACACGCTCCAGATCACCCCCTTGAAGGACATCGCCAAAACAAGCTGGGAATGGCAGCCGGCGCAGATGGTGACGGTGCGGGGGCTGATGAGTTTGAAAGAAGGCAAGTTTCTGCCTGACCAACCGCTCACTCCCGAGGCCGCCGCCCAGATCTTCAAGTGCGCCTTTGACCAAGCCGTGAAGTTTCCCACCCCGGTCACTCCGACCGTGTTTGCGGAGAAGCTGAAAAAGGCCCTGGCTGAGCATCAAGTCACCCTGACGGGACTGGATAACCTCGCGAAAACAAGCCAGGCGATGACACGACGCGAAGCCGCCGACTTGATGGCTCAGGGCCTTGTCAAACTCGCCCAAGCTCGTCAAACCCAGACCCCGCAAACCTTCGCTTGGCCCGCCCCACGCACGCCCACGCCGATTGACCTCGCCGAAATCTCTCCGCAACTCGCCGCGGACCTGCGTGTCTTGATCGACCACAAGCTCATCAGCTCGTTTGACTACTGGATCGCCCACGCCACGGAAAACTCCACCTGCTCGGGCAAGAACGTCGGCATCCTTTTGAAAAACACCGCGCGCAGTCTCCAACCGCAACGCCCCGCCGATGAAGCCGTGATGACCTGTGTCGAAGAAGGTATCCTGGGAACGCCCGGCTACTGGCAAAAGAGTGCCGTCGAAGGCAGCACCTGCTCAGGCACCAACGTGCAGACCGTCATCCGCCGGATCGCGCAGATCATGCTGACCAAGAAGCCGCTCAAAGCAGCAGCGCCCTCTGCCTAGCTCTCATGCCGCGAGATCCATATCAGTCCTTTTTTTCTTGCTCTAAAACACCTCTCCATGGGTCATGAAGTTCAATGGCATCGGCATGCTCTGCCCACCATTTTTTGAGAGCCTTGAGTTGCCGCTCTCGAACTCCGCCTTCGCCAAATTCAGGATAGAAGGTGGTGTAGTTCTCAAAGAAGAATCTTGGGACATTGCTGTTCTTGGCTGAGTTTGACAAAAGGACCAGCAGCCTCTGCTGAAGAATGAACCTGAGTTGATCTGGATCGAAAATCAGATTTTTCGCCCCCTCATCCAAGGGAGCGAAAACCTCCAGCACCCGCGGCATGGCCCCTTTTTCCCCGCGTCTGGCCAAAGTCAATGCCGCCCAAGCTCCTGCAACACCAGGCAGCTGGCTATGCTGTCGCAGACGCTTCAGCCCTTCGTCTTGATTCTCAAAACAGAGGTAAATGGCTGCCATGACCTGAATAAGTGGATCACGGGCCTCTTGCAATCGCATGAATAGCTCTGCCCGATCTCCCTGCGCAGCGAAGCACAGCCGGATCAGCACATGCTTGCAAGCAGCTGCATCATCACTCCGAGGCCAAGCGATCAACATGGCCACCAAAAAATCAGGATCATACGCAACAAGGTTTTCCACTGCAGCATTCCAGGCTTTCGAAGATTCTGGATCAACAATCACAAAAGGATTCCCTCCCAGACGGCTATCATCAGATCCTAACTCGCTGACCCTCTGGCGATATTTCAACAGTTCATCTTCATTCGGCCTAACTTTATTTACTTTTTCCTGTGCCACGACTTCCTCAGACTGATTTTCTCGATTCAACCGCTTAAAGATGGCATGGCAGACGTTGTTCAACTGAATCACGCTGTCCTCTGACCAAGCATCGGTGTTCTGTTTTTTACACTCGTCGAGGGCCACCTGAACGCCTCCACGTTCCAACGCCCCCCAAAGTCCGAGGACTTTTTCATGAGGAGCCATCTCCAACATTTGCCTGATCAGTGCCTTTGCATCCGTGTGTTTTTGCAAAGTCTGTAGCCTTGCCGCAGTCTTCGCGATATCCTCCTCAGAGATTTCAAGGTCCTCCCAAAGCCTTCCGTTTTCGTTGGAACGAGTTCCTTCAACAAAGTGCAAAAACCGTCGATGGTCACTCCGCAGGATCGACAAAATAGTCTGCCGTTCTTTCTCATTTTCGGATGCTTCGAGAAACTTTTGAATTACCTCCTCAGCCTCTTTAACCGAAGTGACGCTGTCGCCAAAAGAAGCTTTCAAAGCAGGCAGATACTCCAGCTCCCAAGTCCCAAAAAACAAAGCAAAATAGTCAGCGGGAATGGTCCAAAAAAGATCTGACGAGTTGCGCTCCATTGGAGCTTTGATCTTGGCCGCCATCACCAGCATCCGTTCTCCGCACAATCTGACCGGATAATGATTTCCCATCGAATCCGAAAACTCTTCCATTAAGAACTCGGTCCCGACGGCCATCCCCTTCAAAGACTCCTCCACCCGATAGCGAGCCACAATGCCTCCAGCCGTCACACATTCCACCACACCGATAAAATCTGCTTCCTGAGCCAGCTGCTCCCAAGTCGGGACAACCCAAGACGTCGCCTGCACTTGACGCGAGCTCAGCAGCATTATCACAACGACTCCTAACATCAACATGCGGTTGATCATGCTTCGAGATTCTACGGCTTTCGCTCCAGGCATTTCAAGCCCGCATGATGCTCTTTCAATTTTATGGAGCATTCCCTCGCGCAGAAACCAATCATAACCTTGTCCGAAAATGGCGAGCAGAGATTCCTTTTCTGCGCCATCCTCGGGGCATGATACTTTCTGACGACACGTGCTACAGCGCCCTGCAAGCGCGGGACTCCCGTTTCGATGGGGTGTTTTTCACCGCCGTCAAAACCACGAGCATTTATTGCCGCCCGGTCTGCCCCGCACGGACCCCCGCTCGCCGTTCCTGTCAGTTTTACAGCACCGCCAGCGCTGCCGAGGCGGCGGGGTTTCGCCCCTGCCTCCGGTGCCGCCCGGAACTGGCCCCTGGATTCCGCAGCACCTCCCTGGCGGAAGCGATCTTGAAACGCCTGCAAGAGCGTGCCGTGGAGGGCTCTCGCCTGGCGGCTCTGGATGCGGACCTCGGCCTGAGTTCACGGCAGGTGCGCCGTTTATTAAAAACCGAGTTCGGCGTGAGCCCGGTGCAGGTGGTGCAGACGCAGCGGCTGCTTTTAGCCAAACAGCTTCTCCAAGAAACGACTCAACCGATCAGCGAGATCGCCCTGGCATCGGGATTCCGCAGCCTGCGCACCTTTAACACGGTCTTCCAGCAACACTATCGCATGGCCCCCAGTGCGTGTCGGAAAGGGACACGCCAGCCCGTGGACAGCATCCGTTTGCGCTTGGCCTACCGCCCCCCTTTGGCCTGGGAGGCCTTGATGGATTACTTTCGCAGCCGGTTGGTGCCTGGAGTCGAAGAAATCCAGGATCATGAATACCGCCGAACCGTGAAAATCGGCCATGCCGAGGGCTGGATGCGTGTTTGGCCGGAGGTGGCCACCTCAGCTTTGATCGTCGAAGTCTCCCCTTCCCTTTCCCGTCATCTGGGCAGCCTTCAATCTCGGGTGAGACGCATGTTCGACCTCGATGCCAGCCCGGCAAGCATCCATGAAGTCCTGGGCGATGATCCTCTGCTGGCCCCGACCTTGAGCCGCTTTCCAGGTCTTCGAGTCGGCGGCACCTGGGATCTTTTCGAGCTCGCCGTTCGTGCGGTCTTGGGCCAGCAGATCACAGTCGCTGCCGCGACGACCCTGTCCGGTCGGTTGGCGGAGCGACTCGGGGAACCTATGTCAACACCCTTTGCCGCCTTGCACCGTCATGCCATTACCGTCGAGGCGATGGATCGGTTATCCCTCGATGATCTCTGCCGTTTAGGCTTGGTCCGTGCACGGGCGGAAACGCTGCGGCATCTCACCACCTATGCGCTGCGGGGAGGACTGGATTTCCCAGTGGGCTTGGATCACGAGGCAGCCGTGGCTCGTTTGGTCCAGTTACCCGGCATCGGCCCCTGGACAGCTCACTACATCGCCATGAGAGGACTGCGTTTTCCGGATGCCTTCCCGGCTGCGGACTTGGGTCTGCGGAAAGCGGTCGGCCAAGGTGAGCTTGCCCCGGCACGTGTCGTGGAACAACGCTCTCAAGCCTGGCGTCCTTGGCGCGCCTATGCTGCCGCAGCCCTCTGGAAAAGCCTCACCTAACCAATTTTCATTCATGATCCCCACCCTCTTTTATACCACAACGTCCTCTCCTCTTGGCGGCATCACCCTGGTGGCCAGTGAGAAGGGCCTCGCTGGCTTGTATCTCGAAGGCCAAAAGCATTGGCCCAAAGATGCTCACCTGTGGCTCCGCCAAGACGATACGACACGTTTCGATCCTGCTCTGCACGCCTTGGCCAAGTATTTCATGGGTAAACGTCTCGACTTCGATCTGCCACTGGATCTGGTCACCGGAACGGCCTTTCAGCAGCAGGTCTGGCAGGCACTGCAAGAGATCCCCGCAGGCCAAACCTGGACCTACGGACAACTCGCGGAACGACTCGGGACGCCCGCCGCTGTCCGTGCGATCGGCGCTGCGGTCGGTCGAAACCCGCTCTCCATCATCATCCCCTGCCATCGGGTCATCGGCAGCAGCGGCTCACTCACCGGTTATGCCGGCGGGCTGGAGCGCAAGCAGTGGCTCCTGGAGCATGAGGGCGTCACACTGCCGATGAGTTGAGAATCCAGCGGGGGGCTAACTATCCATTGTTAGGCCCTGCGCTATCCCAGGCATCCTCGGCATCCAGATGCTGGCGGTGCAGATCCTGACGGAAGACAGACTCCAGATTCTCCAGGTGCTGCCGCGCCGCAGAGATATAGCTGGCCTCATCCTCATTGAAGTGCTTGGCCAGTTCAAAAACACTGCTTTCGTCATAACAGCGGAAGATCTCCACGGCCCGCAGCGCCCGATGGGCTCGATACCCCAGCGCACGCAAGGCGTCGGTGCTCAGATCCAGCGCACTGGCAAAGGTATCCCGGCGAAAGTCAGTCACACCCCGATCAATCAAACGGTAAGCATGATTGCGGTTGAGAGCCCGGGCTAAGATCCGCAGATGCGGAAACTCTCGCTGAACCAGATCCACGATCTCCATCGATTTTTCTTCATCATCCACCGCACAGACAAAGAGTTTCGCTTTCTCCGCCCCTGCGGCGGCCAGGAGGTCGGCACGTGATGCATCCCCATAGAAGGATTTCAGACCAAATCGTCCCAGCATCTCCACCTGGTCGGGATCGTTATCCAGCACCGTGACGCCGAAGCCATTCGCCTGGAGCAAGCGCCCGATGATGTGCCCGAAACGACCAAAGCCAGCCAAGATCACAGGGTGATCGTGAGACTCCACAGCATCTGGCTCTCGAGGTGGCGTGAGCTTGGCAAACTTGGGCTGAATGAGGCGATCATTGGCAATCAGCAGCAGCGGGGTCAAAGCCATGCTGACCGCCACAGCGGCATTGAGGGGCTCACTCAAGTCCGGGCTGAGCAATCCCAGACCTCCAGCCGTGCCTAACAGGACAAAGCAAAACTCCCCGCCCTGAGCCAAAGCTGCCGAGAAGATGAAGGAAGCCCCCCACCCCAGGCGAAACAGACCTCCTAAAATGAGTAACACCAAAAACTTGCCCCCCATCAAAGCGAGAACGAGCAAGCCGATTTTTCCAGGCTGATCCATCACCAGTCCCAGGTTCAAACCAGCGCCCACGGCAATGAAGAATAAGCCCAGCAGCAGACCTTTGAAGGGTTCCACATCCGCTTCGAGCTGATGCCGATATTCACTTTCGGCTAAGACCACACCGGCAATGAAAGTGCCCAGCGCAGGTGAGAGACCGACCATGTGCATGAGCCACGCCACGCCAGCGACCACCAGCAGCGCCACCACCGTGAACATCTCCCTCAACTTGGAAGCGGCCACATAGCGAAACACATAGCGGGACAGGTAATGCGCCGCAAAGACGACCCCCACCACCACACCGATGGTCGCCGCCGTCTGCGCCCACTGCGGCAGATGGGCCAGCGCCGACTCATGACCGGAGGCATGTCCGACATCTGTAGGGGCCCCATGGCCATGCACCTCTGCGAGCCAAGGCAGGAACGCCAGGATCGGAATCACCGCGATGTCCTGAAATAGCAGCACGGAGAAACAGGCCTGGCCGCCCCGAGTATTCAGGATACCCCGCTCCGCTAGCGATTGAATAACGATGGCTGTCGATGACATGGCCAAGATCAGACCGATCGTCACCGCCACCGGCCAAGCCATCCCCAACATGAGAGCGCCTCCGGCCATCACAGTGGCGGTGCCCAGCACCTGAGCACTCCCCGTCCCTAGGATAGGCCCCCGCAGACGCCAGAGCAAACTCGGTCGCAGTTCCAATCCGACGACGAAAAGCATCATGACCACCCCGAACTCCGCAAAGTGCTGCACGTCTTCCACCTCCCCGACCAGCTGCAAGGCTGAAGGGCCGATGACGATCCCCGCCAGCAGATAGCCCAATACGGACCCGAGCCCGAATCGTTTGGCGATTGGCACGGAGATCACCGCTGCCAGAAGATAGATTACAGCCTGGAAAAGAAATACGGAGGTCATAAGCAAGCGGGAGAGCCCCTCCCACAAACTCTCAAATGAGCGCCTTCTCAACCCCTCACGAATGAGTTTGGCCTCAAAAATGGAAGGTTTTTCGCGTCACCCGCCTCCACCCCGTTTGAACCAGCCCATTCTCTGGATTCACTAGAATGAATTAAATTTTTCAGAAACAAAGTTAGCGTGCCCAGCCAATTCGGCTTTTGCGATGCTTAATATCTCGTTTATTTTAACAAAATACCTCCGCTTATTAATAAGCGGGCGTGATATTTTAAAATTCTCCCGAGATGCCTCCGCCTTACTCGATCCTCACCGATGAATCGCCAGTTTTGAATCGGCGGGAGTCTCACCTGCTTCGCTCCTTTGATGAGCTGCTGCATGATTTTATCATTCGGGGAGGGCCGCAGCCTCCGGAATACAGTGTGCTCAATCGAGCAATCCGTCATCTGGGAGATTCGGTCCGCGGGGGCAGTTTGTCTCAGGAGGAAGTCTCACTCTACATTCAGGAGGTAACGGAGAAGCATCTGCAAGGCACCATGCAGGCGGAGGCACTCGCGCAGAAGTATGGCTACAGCGGTGACTTTGAGATCATCGACCACATCTACACCCGCAAGACCCATTCCGATCCCAGCCTGCGCCTCTGGGATCTCTACTTTCATAGCCAAGCCGCGCCGGTGGCCGTCAGAAATCGCAAGGGTTATTTCCAGGACCTGCTTCAGAAACATCTGGAGCAACACAGCGGTCCAGAACCTCTGCAGGTGCTCAACGTAGCCAGCGGCCCGAGCCGGGATGTGCATGAGTTTTACCTCAACCATCCGCAGGCAAACCTGCAAATGGACTGTGTGGACATGGATGCCCATGCCATTGCCTACGCCCAACGTCTCTGCGCCCCCTGGACGGAACGCCTGCGTTTTCACCACCGCAATGTCCTGCGTTTCGTGCCGACCCGGGGTTATCACCTGACCTGGTCCGCCGGTCTCTTTGACTACTTGAGCGATCGGCTTTTCATTCATGTGCTGAAAGCCATGATGAGCGTGACCCAACCTGGCGGCGAAGTCGTGGTGGGAAATTTCTCCGACTTCAATCCCAGCCGGGATTACATGGAGCTTCTTGGGCGCTGGCAACTCGTTCATCGTAGCCAGGAAACTCTGCTCGCTCTAGCGGAACGTGCAGGCGCAGCCCCGGATCAAACCGAAGTGCAGTGGGAAGCGGAAGGGGTAAACTATTTCTTACACATCCGCTGCTAAAGACGCTGCAGGGGGGCTAGGCTTTTTAAAGGCAGCGGCTTGGAGGCCTTTTTCATGCAAAATGCCCGTTCTTATCAAGTTTGAAAACGAATTGAGCCTCCTTAAAAGAAAGGGTTGCCACATTTTCTCGACTCAGTATAATTTACATAAATTATACAATCGTGATCGCCCTGGCCAGTAACCCCCCGAACACGGCTCCGCTGCACTTCCCGCCAGCGAGCCGTCACGTGGTGGTGGCCCCGCAGGCAGCACCGCAGGTGGATCCGAAAATCCTCGTTGCCGCTGAAAAGTCCGCCCGATTTGAAGGTGAAATTCAAGAGCACAATCTCCGAAATGCCAAGCTCGGCGCTTGGTTCGTGATGGTTCTCGTGCCTTTCTGCGCGATCTTGGATTGGCTGGCTTATCCCAGTCAGTTTTGGGATTTCCTCCTCCTCCGGGTGTTCTGCTCCGCGTTGTGTATTCCCCTACTTTTAGCGCTGGATCGGCCCTGGGCGGCCCGTTTTCATCGGGTGTATCCAGTGATTCTGCCCTTGCTGCCAGCTCTGGCCATCTGCCTGATGATCTACTTCAGTGGCGATGGGGCCTCCAGCTACTATGCCGGGCTGATGCTGTGCTTGATCGGCACGTCCTTCGTCTTCCATTGGACCTTCCGCGAGATCGGATTCACCGTCGCCTTGGTGCTGGCCTTTTATCTCGCCGCCACAGTGCCTAACTTGAAGTTTGACGGCGACCTCCGATCCATCGGTCTGTTCATCAACAACACCCTCTTCATCCTGCTGACCTGCGTCATCCTCTACTGCGGCAGCCGCCAGCATCATGCGATCCGTCTGCGTGAGTTTGTCAACCGATGCAAGGTAGAAGCTCAGCGCGAGGAACTGACCCGGCGTAACGAAGAACTCTCCAGCACCCTGCAACGCCTGCGTGAAACCGAGGCGCAGCTCAATCAAAGTGAAAAGCTGGCCTCCATCGGCCGCCTGAGCGCAGGCATCGTTCACGAGATCAACAATCCGCTGAACTTCGTCAAATCCGCCCTCTACGTCTTAAAGAAGAAAACTCGGGGGCTTCCCGATGAGACGGTCGATTCCATGACCGAAATTCTCCATGACATCAGCGAGGGTGTGGATCGGGTGGCTTCCATCGTGGCGGATCTGCGCACCTTTGCCCATCCTGAGAATAAGGGGGCCTGCCCGGTGAGTCTGAACCTCGCCCAGGCCAAGGCCTCCCGTCTGATGGCCAAACAAGTGGGCGATGCAGGGGCGATTTTACAGGCCGACATTCCCGATGATTTTGTGGCGCTGGGAGATGAAAATCACATCATCCAGATCCTCTTGAATCTGCTGCAAAACAGCCTGGATGCCATGGAAGGCCAGGAGTCTCCGGAGATCACGCTGCGGGCGACACGGGATGGGGATGACCTCCTGCTCAGCATCCGCGACAATGGCTCGGGCATCCCGGAAGACCATCTCCAACGTATCTTTGACCCATTCTTCACCACCAAGGAAGTCGGCCAGGGCATGGGCCTCGGCTTAAGCCTCTGCTACCGCATGATGCAGGGGATGGGTGGGACGATCACCGCCGCCAGCCGCGCTGGCATGTTCACTGAGTTTACCCTTCGCTTCAAACCCGCTGCCGCCCCTGCTGCCGTATGAATGCGCCCCCCACGTCACCCCCTAAATACCACGTGCTCTACGTGGACGATGAGGAGAAAGCCCTCCACTACTTCCGTCAGATGTTCGAGGATGAATTCATCATCCACACGGCCACCAATGCGGCGGAAGGCTATCGCATTCTGGAAGCGTATGGCCATCAAATCGGCATCTTACTCACGGATCAGCGCATGCCGGGGGAAAGCGGTGTGGAATTGATGGACCGTGCACGCCGTCTGCATCCCAATCTGGTGCGCATCTTAGTCACGGCCTTCACAGACTATCAGACCGCAGTGAAAGCCGTGAATGAAGGCCGCGCCTATCGCTATCTTCATAAGCCGCTGGATCCTGAGCAACTGGCATCAGTCCTCCGACAGGGCATGGAATACTACGCCACGCTGATGGAGCGTGAAACCCTGCTCACGGAGAATGCCGAAAACATCCGCAGCACCCTCATGGCCGACCGCGTGGCAGGCATGGGGATCATGGCGGAAGGGCTGAATCATCACCTGCGTAACGCTCTCACCGTGGTGCGTGCCTTCATCGACCTCGCGCCCATGAAACTCATGGAGGAGATCGAAGGACGACCGCCTCGGGATGCCAACTTTTGGGTCGAAACGCAACATCAGGCCCAAGCCCAGATCGAGCGCATTCAGACCCTGTTGAATCATTTGGCCCACGCTTCGCATTCCCGGAAGCTGGAACGGAAAGATAGCATCCATCTGGGCACTTTACTGGAGGAGAGCATCAGCGCCTATCTCGCCCACTTCCAGGAGAGAAACATTCGCGTGGAATACAATGTCTCGCCGACCCTGCCAGCGTTGCTGGTGCATGGTGATCGCTTCCGCCAACTCTGGCGCCTGCTTTTGATCGAGGAGATCACCCATCTGCACCCGGGCGATTATGTGCGTATCCGGGCCACCATGCAGAGAGATGCGACCGGACAAGAACAGGCCGTGATGGTCCTCACCGACAATGGGGCCTGGGGCGCTCAGGATCGAGCTGCCAATCTCTTCGATCCGTTTTTCACCCGCAGCCGCAAGCCCGATGACTTCGGCGTCAATATGATGGCCTGCTACGTCACGCTGCATCTCCACGGCGGCAGCATCGAAGCCAAGCGCTTGGAACCTCAAGGGCTGGAGCTAACGATGCGGCTCCCGCTCGACCCAAACCAAAACACTCAGGAGGCCGACGATTTTTTTCAACGCGCCACCCAACATGAAGAGCGGTGGCGGCAACGGGAAGAACTCGCCGCTTGATCAACCCCGCGAGTAACGAGGGCAGAGACACTGAAGCCATGCGGCCCTAACGCTTGGCCTCAGCCAGTTTGTCAGTTGAGCAGGTCTCGCAACTGACGGGCCACGGCGTCCCACTCGGCATCCGGCATCGCAGGCACTGCCTTTTCCAGCAGGCTCAGCCCCTGCTCCGGCAGATTCACCCAGGAGCGGCAGCCTCCGTAACTCTTCGAGTAAGGAAAGCTCCAGCGCTCAGGCAGCTTATAAGCACGCACCAGCGCCACATGCAGACAGCTTTCTTCGTCATACACAAAGCGCTCTTTGACGATCTCTTCCTTCCAAACATGCAGCGGGGCGATCTCTTCCATCTGGCTCCAGTCCGTCACCTTCCACACCTGCTCCAGGGTCGCAAAGCCATCGATCTCCACACTCGTGCGCTCGTCTTCGGGGGGAAAGCTCTCGGCATTCTCAGGCACCCAGGTGAGGCGCTCTCCCTGAGTATGAAACCAAGTGGGAAACAGAAAGAACTGGCGGTGTTTCCACTCAAAGCCCCCCCGCCCTTCATGAATGCCGCCTTTGCGGAGAATCAAACTCTGCACTCCCTGCACGAGGGATTCACAGACGTAGGCCCATTCTTTGAAGCCAACTGCGGTGGAAGGAAGATCGTGTTTCAAAATGTCAGTCTTGAGGGGTTCGTGACCACCTCAATAACGCGGCATTTCCGGTTCGACAAGTTCCGCCCATGCATCGATCCCACCTCGCATCGACTGCACCTGCGTGAATCCACGCTGACGCAGCCACTCCGCCGCCCGCAGGCTGCGCATGCCATGATGGCAGTAAATGATGACGTGCTCAGCCGGCTGACTGAAACGCTGAGGGGCCAATTCACCAAATTGCGACAGCGGCACCAACTGCGCACCGCTCAGATGGCAGATCTGCCATTCATCCAGCTCCCGACAATCCACAAGGCGAGGCTTCGGTGCACCGGGCCTGTCCAGCAGATAACTGACCTCATCCACACTGACTTCCAAAGGCAGATCTGATGGAGCAGACGGCATACGGGAGAGAGTCGAAAGGATCAGAGGATCAGGCTCAAGGGCGGACAGTCACCGGGGTCCCCTTCTCCACATTATTGTAGAAAATGGCCGCCATGTGCCCTGGCATACGCACACAACCGTGTGAAGCAGGATACCCGGGCAGGAACCCTTCATGCATCCCGATACCGCCCACGAAACGCATGAAGTGATGCATTTTAGACCCCTCAAAACGAGTTCCCGGAGGTGCCTTGTCTTTGGTCACATCAATATTCGCCACCACCACATTGCCAGCGCCGTCCACGAAGTCCCCATAGAGGTTCGATTTATGCCACTGATCCTTTTCGGTGATTTTAAACCGCCCCTGAGTGGTGGGATGCTTTTCGTCCCCGGTCGAAAGGGCGGACACCCCTGCCAAGGAGTTGCCTTTGTAGAAATAAGCCTTCTGATCACTGATATCGATGACGATGCTCGGAGCGCCGACCATGCCATCACCATCCCAATAGGAATCCATGTCCTGATTGTAGAGAGCTGAGTGAGGGACGCTGTTCGGATCAAACGCCTCCAGATACTGGGTCTGTCCGCCGCGGGGCCCAGTGGTGGAAACGCAGGAAGCCAAGGCAAGGGCCACGAAACAAAAACTGAGCGCGCGAAGGGGGATGGGGGGCATCAGAAAAAACAGCGTGAAAGAGAAGAATCAACATGCTGCACGAGAGCGTCTGTGTCCAATGCTTCCTCACGGGGCAGCCGCCCGAAAGACATCTTCTTAGCCTACGTTTTTTTCTCCTCCATGGACTCAATGAATCGCCGACGCGCCCTCAAGACCCTTTTCTGCTCCAGCGCAGCCTTGTCGCTCAATCTCCAGTCCGAGGCCGAGGCCAAGGTCGCCAGTAAGGCCATTCACCTGCTCGCCATCGGCGACTTCGGCACGGGAGGCTCGGATCAAAAAGCCGTGG
Source organism: Prosthecobacter debontii (assembly GCF_900167535.1). NCBI lineage: Bacteria > Pseudomonadati > Verrucomicrobiota > Verrucomicrobiia > Verrucomicrobiales > Verrucomicrobiaceae > Prosthecobacter > Prosthecobacter debontii. Next base: position 51,392 of record NZ_FUYE01000013.1, on the reverse strand, counting down.
CGAAAGCCATGCGGGAGTTTGTCGTGAGCAAAAAGATCCAACCCGCCGGTCTCTGGATGCTGGGCGACAACATCTACGGCTCCACCATCGAGCGCGCCGCCAAGGACCGTGCGGAAAAAGCGTGGAAGGAGGCTAAAGAATTGGAGAAGCAAAAGGACGGCCCCAAAGCCAAGCCGAAAGACAGCTACTACAAGGAAAGCTCCAAAGATGCCTTCAGCGTCAAATCCAAGCGCTGGCAGACCGACATCGAAGAGATGTATCCCCGCAGCATCTTCCCCGGTCCCCAATGGGCCGTGCTGGGCAATCACGACTACCACGACAACATCGGCGGGGAGAAGGTGCAGCTCGCCTATGCCAAGAAAGAAGGCGTGCGCTGGCACATGCCGGAGAAATGGTATCGCGTCGATCTCGGCAGCCCGGAACCCCTCGTCACCTTCCTCGCCGTGGATACCAACTTCCCCGTCATCAGCGGCACCAAGCATAAGAAAACGGGCAAGATCCAAAGCCACATGAGCGAGAAGGAGCACGCCAAGCAAAACGAGTGGCTTAAAGCGGAATTGGCCAAACCTCGCGCCCCCTTCACCGTCGTCGTCGGCCACCATCCGCTGTATTCCAACGGCATCCACCGCGACACCAAGCCCCTGATTGAAGAATGGGGAAAACTCTTCCAGGAGCACAAAGTCCACGCCTACCTCTGCGGCCATGACCACGACATGCAGCACCTGGAGTTGGAAGGCCTCTTCACCTCCTTCATCCTCTCCGGTGGCGGCGGTGCCCGCGTGCGTGAACTGACCAATAAAGAGCGCAAGATGCCTTATGGCGATCACCTCAATGGCTTCACCCACATTCAGATCGAGCCCCATTCCCTGACGATTTCCCATCACGCCCTCAACGGCGGCGTGCTGCATCGTCTGGTCAAAAAACAGGACGGTAAGGTGATCGTCTGACCGCTTTCATCTTCGCCCTGTGGTTAGAGTGTATTGAATCGTCATATCGCCACTCCGCCGCTGGGCGGACCTGGCGCGAGAGGAGCGCGGACACTTTGTCCGCCGTCTTCCCCTGGTGGCGAAGCAAATACCCGGGCCGATGAGCGGCCCAACTGCCTCCTTTTGATCAACAGCCTCACACATGGTTAGGCGTCATCCTGCGGTCCACTCAGTTTGTGCTGCCGAAACAACTGTCTCCAAATCTCTCGTGCCTCCTCGATGGTCTCCCCCTTCCAACACTCGGCAAGTCCTGTCGGAATGACTCGGCGGCAAGCGGAGCAAACGGTGCGAGAAAACGCGCTCCTCCAGGGCGTCGTGTCTGACGATGCTGGCGAGACTGACAGCCGCTCACCTGCAACTGTGCTGCCGCACTCGGGACAAACAAACTGTCGTTCTTGTGTGTTGGTGCTCACGGAATGTTCGTTGCTGCCTATCTTTTTGGCTCAGGCGAGAGCAAGACTCCGCTCATGCGACCAACTGCTACCAGCCGTTGCTCCCTGGTTTTGTTCGCCCTAATACTGCCACATAGTTTACCAGTCTGCTCAAGAGATAAAATCCCCGCAAGCAAAGCAATCAACACGAGAACGGCACCAATGGCCAGATACCAAACAGGGAAGAACCAGCCAGAACGGAAGACCGCAGTCTGCTCCTTCTCAGTAACGAGCAAATAAAACGCGTGCTCCTGCGGCTTCTCAAATTCCAGCTCGCTCAGTATCTTGGCACAGGCTGTTTGAAGTGCTGTCATGGGACTCGTTTGTTCACCTAACGTCTAAGCTGCAACGACGGCGAACGCAAGACTCTGCTGACACGACAGACGGCCGTTGCCACCAGCGCTTTGTTCGGCTCAATGGTCGATGGTCTGGATCATTCTGGAATTGTGGCTAGCATAGAAGCTTTGTGGGAGACGATAAAGCACTTCCCGCATACCACTAATCCAGCTCCGACAAATGCCAGTATCGCTCGAGCTATTCCAAATGAGTGCTCCTGCCGACTTTTTAGAGCGTTCCTCTTCTCACGCTCATGAATGGTATCCTCAACGCCTTTAGAGACGATACTTTTAATGTCGTCCCGCCACTTAGCACGTTGTTCCTGTGAATCGATCACCAGTGCCTCTCCGAGATTTCCGATGGCTGCCAACGATGAGATGTTAACGCTCTCCTGCGTATATGCTATCCACTCTTGATTATTTCGCGCAAACCAGTCTGTAAAAAAGCACTGCCAAATCGCAGCAACGAGAACGAGAATGAGTCCGAACGCCTCTAAACGTAGTCCGGTGATTTCCCCGTTAGGGAATAACTTCGAATTCGACATGGCAAAGGGATTGGTTCTAGAGCGAACAGTGTCATGAGTGTGCTGAAATATCGATATCCGAGCGATAGACAGCGGTTATTTCTGGGTTATGAATGAGCTGCGAAGCCCGTCCAAATTCCGAGCAAAATATCGATCCCTCAAGTTTTACCAAGCCTTTTGTGAAGGCCTGACTAAAAAGAGGACGCAAGTAAATTTCAGGATCAGGGATTAAGGCGGTGGTGGCTTCGCTCCGAGGTGTTCAAGGTAGTTATTCGACACCTCCACCTGTGAAAGTCTTCAAGCGACTTGTTCAGACCAGTTCGCAGGCGGGGGAACATCCCTTGCAAGTGCCTGAGGCGACGACATCTCACCCCATGGCTTGGTTAGGCTCCGTTTAGATTCCTGATTTCGGTGTAGATTCGAATTCCCCACATGGCACCTAGGCCCAATTGAGCTAAACTTAGAGGGAAGCAAATAAAAGCTCCGTTCATACAGCTGTGCGGCATCAGCATCGTCCAAAATGCCGCAACTATCACCCCGAGAATAGCTGCTGCGAGAGGCGAAAAACAGAACAGCAAAAATGGAGCCAGAGCAGCGATGCCCCAGAGCGTGATGTAAACCCGGAGGGAAATGGTTCGAGTTGTTTTCATTTCTAGTCCGCCTAACAGAGCAACCCATGTGCTGCCCTATCCGTTTGCGGTTATGGATGAGCTAGAAGGCTCGTCCAATCAAGGGGGTGAGAATACGGTAGCACCTTGTTTGCTTTATCGTGTTGCTAGTCTTCGTCTTCCACGCAGATCATCCCGATATTGTTGGCATCATAAATCGCAACAGCCATCTCAAAGGTCGAATCTGTAATTGGTGTCCAACCCATGCCGTCCGCGTTAATGTATCCGTTGGACACGCAGGTGATGGAGAACCGATCAAACAGCTCTCGAAAAGCCTCGGCACAATGCGCCGCAGTCTTCTCGCTCATCATTTCCACGCGGTAGGCCAGACTGCGGTGGAGCATCTCAGAAATCATCGCGATTGCGGTTGCCTCATCAATTAGATTCCAGCGATTATGCAGGGGCCTAAAGCCATGCGCTGAGACGAACGAATCGACGACATCCCAAGTCTTCCCGTCGCAAGCACGCGGCTCGAAAACCATGGTGACGATTCCATCGAACTTATCTTCGAGAAGCGCCTCAAGCTCGGGGAACGGCTTCATTTCTTCAGCGAATGTCGAAATCCTCTCCCCCTTTTCCTTGGGCGAGGCTTCGACTGTGGGTTGAGGTTGTAGCGGTCATGACGGCTGAAACTGGAGGCGGGTCAGGCGTTAGGAGAGACGGCTTGTTCTGCCTTGGCGGTTTACGAGAATTTGACAGCTAGCTGCGGGAACATCTCGGTCAAATCATCTTCATCCCACTCGGAACCCTGCGGCTCAAGTGGCCCTGAATACGTGCGCGGTGGCAATGGATCTCCAATCAGATCCTCATACGCTCGATCAGCGACATACAAAAGATCCTCGCACTCCACATCATCCTCATCACCCGACAGCAGATTTGCCAAGGAATCGGGATTCTTCAGGACATTCTCGAAAACATCGCGCCCCTGCCCGATGAGCCAACAGCGGAAATACTCGAAGCCGTCGTCGGAGCACCCGCCGTTGATTAGATAGGCCGCACCCCACAGATCCCAGCGGTAGGCCTCCGCACGTTTTGCAGCGAAAATGTCATCGAACGATTGAATCTCCTGTGCTGATTGAGCCGACAGCAACCAAGCCAGTGCTGCCGCCTGCGCCTCACACTCGCCCGACTCTTTGCGGCTGTTTTCAATGAGCTTCCAGAATTCATCTTCGGTCATAGGCAGGGGTATTTTCGCCGCTAACAGTATCAAAATAGCGATCCTTGAAAGTTCACTCAACCTTTTGTGAAGGTGAGCCCAGAAAGAGGATGGAGGGAACCCTCAGGCTCAGGGATTAAGTCGGTGGAGGCATGACTCTGTCGAGCGATGACGCATACCGAGGGACCGGAGCGCGAGTATGGCGGAGCCTACTCGCCTCACTTTCCTAGGATGGGGAAGACCGAGAAAGGCGGGGTGTTCGTGAATATCGCTGGGGCCTAGGCCGTGCGACGTTGTAGGCAACAAGGGGTGAGTAGCCTCGCTTCGCTCAGCCTACACGCGCTCCGGTCGGGCGACTGCGCGAGTCGAGACAAGAAGCGAGTCGCACTCGCTAGCAACGACGTGGGTAGGCACGAGCTGCGTCTCGTCCGACGCTTGGGGGGCGAAGGATGCGTTAAACCTCGCTCAGCTATGCTCGTTGGCTCCACTGCCTTGTTAGGCATTACTTTTTTGGCTGGCATCCATTTGGCGAGAGTGCTTGATCCCCAAAGTGGATGCTTGATGCGTCTCGGCGGAATACGTCTCAAAGGCAAATGTAATAGTATCCCCTGCGTTTAACACAGTCTGGTCAATTCCGGTCTGAGAGGTCACTCCGTTCAGGTAAAATGCCCAGTAAAAAAACGGTGCGGCAGAGGAAATGAAAGAATCATATGTTTCATTTATCATCATGACTAAGTAGCCAAATTGTGCGCCATAATATTGAAGAGAAAACGTAAATTGGCTTGTGTTGTTGATTTGATTGTATGCTCCTTCCAGTGCTTGCTGCGCATTCATGTTTTGGATCCAAGGAACGGCAATGCTTGGTCCACCGATGATTGTAACTGTAACAGTGTTCATTTTATTTTGATCTATTTGGGTTTGGCTCCGGACAAAATTTATCTGGCACTAGACACTGGCTTAAATTTCCTAAAACGTTATTCTTATTCCTCCATATAATTTTGAATGGATATGAATCAGTTCGTTTCCCGGTCATCAATGAGCCGGAAGACGATTCATACGGCGTGCAAAATACCCATATTGGAGCATTCACCAAACCTTTTTGAAGGCAAGACTAAAAAAAGGATGGAGGGAAGTATAAATATTTGAAATTAAGTCCCTAATACATGACCCTCTCGAGCGATGACGCATACCGAGGGACCGGAGCGCGAGTAGGGTGGAGCCTACTGACCTGACTTTCCTAGGATGAGGAAGACTGAGAAAGGCGGGGGGCGTGAACATCGCTGGGGCCTTGGCCGTGCGACCTTGTAGGCAACTAGTGGCGAGTAGCCTCGCTTCGCTCAGCCTACACGCGCCCCGGTCGGGCGACTGCGCGCGTCGAGACAAGAGGCGAGTCACACTCGCTAGCTACGACGTGGGTAGGGACGAGCTGCGTCTCGTCCGAAGCTTGGAGGGCGAAGGAGGGGCGGAGCCAAAGCGGTGTCGAAAGGCCAATCGATGTCCATCGTCTTCCCACCCCCTTCGCCCACCGACAAAGAGGAGGCGGCGCAGCGTGTCCTCTCATTCCTTTTCGGGGCAGTCGATGGTCCCAACCACTTGGGAACTGCTCACTTCGATAAAATCGACTCTCCCATCAAGATGATCGAGGCGAATTTCTGAGTCCGGGCTCAACGTCTCTAATCTTTCGACAAGCGCACAGACCTGGCGAAAAACTTGCGGCGCAGGATGCGTCAAACCACGCTCAGCCATGCTCCTTCTGCGTCGATAGATATGAAGATAGTGACTTACTGTCAGACGACTCATTTCAGTTGAACGTTCAAAATGTGAGCAACCCCACGAGCGGGAGCCAGCGTCGGACGCGAGGTTGAGGTTGTAGCGGTCATGGCGGCTGAAACTGGAGGCGGGTCAGGCGTTAGGAGGGACGCTTGTTCTGCCTTGGCGGATTTCTATCTCGCGCTGGATCAGCGATAAGACCTCGGCATCCATGACCTCATAGGTGTCATCTCCCGATGTCTTGTGCTCAAAGACCACCCGCTTCCCCGCCCGCCGATTCTTGAACGAGAAGAATCGAACCACCACTTTCGGCGCTCTTCTGGATCTGTATTCACCCAGGAAGGCAGACTGAGAGATCCCCTCGTTGATCGCCAGGACGATCCGTGGAAAGATGGGAAGTCGTCTTGGAGTTCCGGCACCGCGCGCTTCGCTGCTAATCGCTACCCCCAAAGAGTCTGCAAAATGCTGGAATGAATCGACCTCGATCCCGATCCCCGACGATGCGTTCGTCATGAATGACTTGTGGATAAACTTAAGCCAGAGAATCTCTTCCTCGTGCTTTCGGAACAGTCCGAGATGAATCCTAAACTTGCCATCAGAGGTCCGATAAATCTCTTCCGTCTCAGCGACTGGCTCCCCGAGGAAGATTCCTGGAATCGTTTGGGTCATCTTGGAAAGCATTTTCTGACCTAACGTCAAAGGACACAGGACCCCTAACCGAGGGCGCGCTCTGACTTCTGGGTTAAAGGTGAAAGGGTCATGACGGATTGAACTCGGAGCGGGGCGGGTGTTGATAGCAGGCCTTGTGAGCCATCTTAATGATAACGGTTGCAAGCACGAGGAAAAGCCAAATCCCCGCCCAGACCAAGACTGGGAACTGAACAGAGACTCCCTGTGCGAAGTGCTGCAGTCTTCCTCGTGTTGGAGGCTCCTCAAAGGAGTATGTGTGATGTTGTGGACGGGGCATGGTGCCCGACGCAGCAGCCTCAAGCTTCGCCTGAAGGTCATTGAGGAACAGATCACTCGGCTCTGACTTCGCTTTCAACCCGAAGAGCGAGCGAAGGGTGCTCTGCTCAAGGGGAAGGCGCTCGTCCCCATGAACGATCTGCTTGTTGCTCAGATCTAGCCAGCACGCTCCTTCGGTCTCACCTCCGCTGGCACCGGAGAACATCATCCACTTCATGCTCACCTCCTGATATTGAGGTGCTTTCCAGCCGTCCACCGTGAAGCGGCCCGGTGCCTTCCCTTCAATCGTCACAACGTCAATCATCTCATCATCCAGAGCTTCATGGAAATACGACTCAAGGGTGTAGCGAAACGAATATGAGAAACGACCGACTGCCTCCGGTCCCGGCAGGCTGATCCGGCAGGTCACGGCAGAGACGATCCACGCGCCACCTAGAAAGAGAAAGATCCAAAAGAAGGTCTGGCGTGCGATATTCATGTCTTGGGACGTCTGAGATCCGGCGACCGCAAGAGCAAGACGTTGCTGACACGACCGACGGCTACGAGCCGTTACCACCAGCGTTTTGTTCGGCCTTAAAGTATTGGCCAATGAGCAAAGGATCAATCTTCTGAAAGTCCTTCCCGAAATAGTCTCTCGCACCAGCAATGTAATTCTCCGCACTTGTGGGAAGAAAAGTAAGAAGCCACTCAGACCCATCATTTTCCCCTTCGGGAAAGTCCACGGGCCCTCTGGACCATTTGCGTTCGGAAGACGGAAGCCAAAAGAGAAACGTAATGTCATCCTTTCGAATGGCGGGATCGTCGAGAAGGTGAAGGAGTTCCGGAGGGACCCCATCAAAAATGCCGGGCCACGGCGAATGATCATCTCTGCAATAGGGGCTGACACTGGATTCGTGATCAAAGCCTTTGATAAGCACACCACTTTGAGAGAACACAATGTGCATATCATCCCCGCCGCCATTGCTGAATGTCGCAAGATCAATACCTGGCTGGAAATCTTGAACGTAGTGATACCTCCTTAGCCAATCCTCTTTGGCCAATAAAGCGTCAACTACCGCTGCTGCCTTGAGGCCTTTCATGAGTTGGTCTCGGTTACATTGAAGTGTCATCGTAGCGTCTAGTTAGGCGAAGGATTGAGTGTGAGCAACCCCACGACCGGGAGCCAGCGTCGGACGCGGGGTTGCGGTGGTCGTGGCGTGGAAACATCGGGAACAGAAGGGCCCGTGGGAAGTGCCCAGCCACGGCTTGTTAGGCCTGGGCATAGCTGACGCGCCCCTCGGGAGCCATGGAGAAAAACGTCTGCTTCTGGAGCGTGGCGATGATCTTCTCCACCTCGGCGGACTCGATGCCGCCACTGAACTGAAACATCGCCTCGATGGACCGAACGACTCCCTCCCTCTTCTTCGGGCTGAGTTTCTTCAATCGCTCCGCCAAGTAAGCGACCTCTCGGCATGATTCATTCGTGGGGCGACCTCCGGATCGCTCGCCACCTTCGCCGGAGGCGGAGAGCCTCCGGCCTGGAGTTGCTGCAGCGCATCCTATTCCTGCGGCGTCATCTCAACAATCACGCTGCCAGTTGTGGTGGTTCCGATCTTCTTCATTTCTTGGAATGGAGGTTCGCTAATCTCCGGAGGTGAATCTCTGACACGACCTCAACGAGTAAAGGGATTGTTGTGCCAAGAGAAGCTGTGGCGTGGCTGTAAAGGTCGAATTGCTCCAATGCGTCCGGAAAAATGTGCTGTGACAAACATAAATCGAGCAAATCTCCAGAACTCTTCACACTCGGGAGAATCTCAAGGCTGTTCGAACGTGCAGACAGAGTCGCGAGCATGTAGCAAGCCTTGAAGATACTCGGCGGCCCAGTTCCAGCAGTCTTCTGTGACTCCGCGGCTATAATACTGCGATAAATGCGAAGGCGATCATCGAACCAGAGGTCGGGATCCCAACCTCTGTTAAAGTTGAGGCTGTGGTAGCTCCGAATCGCTAACGCTCCATCCTGAGCTTTCGATATGAGCAGCTTGAGAAGAACGTCGTAGCCCCTGATTGGTTCAGGCTGCTGATCATGCCAGTGCTGCACCCAGAAGAACATGAATGGTGCATACTCAGCCTGTGCAAATCTCGACGATCTGTCCGCCCTCTGAGGCTTATACGATCTGACGGAATCTAACATCAATCGTTCCGCCGTGGAAAGCAGCTCTTCTGCCGTTGCATCATCAAACTGCCCCTTCGGTTCAGGTTGTGAACGGCCTCCAAAGAACGACAATACTCGCTGAAAGATGGTCATGGTACTAGGCTTCGAAGTTAGGCATAGTGGTTATGACGATGTGGTTTGTTCTTTTTTGTTTTTTTAGTCGATGATGCCGCGCCAGAATTCTTCTCCTTGCTCGGCAGCAATATGAAAAAACACATTTCTGAAGGTAGCATTAAGAAGATCTGAGGCCGTGTAATTCAGTGATTTAGCATACTTGAGACTCGAATCGACCCCATCACTGAACTCAACTCCAGCGGCGCCAGCTTCCTTCGCTAGGGCATGTATTGTTGAGAGCAAAGCCTTGCTTTCCTACGGCTTTGATAAGGGAGTGTAATGGCGCTTCAACCACGCGCAAAGCCCATCAAGACCCGGCATTAACACTCTTTCATTGATATTGCACTGATCGAGCTTGTCTCGGAACTCCCATTTGAGCGCCGATGGAATAATGATTTTCTTCGCATCGACCTTGGCGCTTACGGTCGGATGCTTTAACCAATCATCAAATGCCAGAAAGGGGTCACTTAACGCCGAAAAATATGCGAATTGGTTGATTACTCGGTCATCAATTGATGGTGGTTCGAAAAACACAGCCACTTCGTTCGACGATGAAGAATGTCCGTTCAGTGCTTCGATGCTAGGAATTCCTACACATAGCGCATCGATTGAGAAAATCTTCGAGCCATACTCCCTCAACACCTTTGTTTCCTTTGCCTGAAGAAGTTCATGCACTTGGGCAAAATTGACCTTCCAAATTGCTGCATCGGGAGTGGTTCGCGAAACGAGATTTGCCGTAGCAAAGTGAGTCGCAATCAAGGGAGAATATGACCAATCAAGAAGACGGGTCGGCAAGCCGTGATGCTGGGCAACTGTCAACCAATGCCAGTCGGTGTCTCGCTCAACGACGTCACGAGCCGCATACTTTTTAAACTGCTTTAGCAAATTTTCCTCCATCCCAGGGTAAGGAGGAGTAAGCCGAGCAATTCCTGGCTTTAGAGAGTAGTCCTTATTAGACACACCTCGATAAGCGAAGTTAGACCTGAACCGATGAGTCCGCTTATTCTCAGTGTCCGCGAACAAGGCTAGATTTAGGGATTCCCAAGAATCAATCGTAATTTCTTCAATCATACCGTAACGGATATTTTTTGCAGAACAGTTCAATTAGCGCGCTACTATTTTCATCTGACAAGAAGCGGTTCCCATTTCCAGATCATGGCTGAGCCAGAAAGCCATCCATACTCCGTGCAAAATATCGATCCTGGAGATTTTACCAAACCTTTTATGAAGGCAGGACTAAAAATTGCATGGAAGGAGTTGTCAGGGATGGGGGAGAATGGATAGTGGCATCGCTGCGATGGGTTTGATGGGGCGGCTCGATGCTGGGCTCATGGGTGGTTCCTTCGATTTCAAATTTGTCTTAGGTTTTTTATTCACATTTCGGGCATTACCCTGGTTTCACCCACGGCTTATGACAGGCTATTCAAAACCTGTTCTGCATTTTCCACTGATTCAACTCGGTCACCTTCGATGAACGCCTGCGCTATGATCCGATGCTCTTGCTGGCCTCCGATCGGGGGCTTGGGTGGGGATTTGGCGGAGGTGGGGGCTTGGGGCGAGGGGGGAAGTTTCCAGCCGATTCAGGGAGGCCAGCAGAATGGGGATTTGAGTGGGCGTTTCTGAATCTGTGGAAGATCGGAGAGGTGGGTTACTGGTGCCTTGGCCGTGCGACATTGGAGGCAGGCAGATGGCTCGTCGCGTTCATCGGTAGGGAAGCGCTGCGTCGCGTCCGAAGCTTATGGGCGAAGGAGGGGCGGAGCCCAAGCGGTATTGAAAGGCCAAACGATGTCCATGGTTGTCCCGCCTCCTTCGCCCGCAGAACAGGGACCCAGCGCAGCGGTTCCCTACCAAGGTGCGATGGCGTCAGCTGTCCCGCGACTGCGGTGATCTTGCCGTCATCACGAAGCCAGGATGGCCTCACGCCCTTGTTGAAGAAAGCGGGGCGTTCAGACTCAAGCTCAGGCGGTGCGACTGGGGGGCGAACGAGCGAGACTGCTCCACAAGCACATCGTCTACATGATGAAATCTGCAGCCGCGTGAGCGGCTTGAGCACCAAAGGTGCGACATCCCTCAGCCTGGGGTGCAACCCCAGGAACTCGGCAAACACGTGCCGTTCAGTTTCACATGAAGCCCTGAAGGGGCGGGACTCGACTCTGGATCGGGATGCGGTGTCGAGCGTCGCCCTTACAGGGCTCAACCTCATTCCCCAAGATTCGGGGCGGGTTATTCCCAGGGCTGCACCCTGGGCTAAGGAATCCCTCGCCCTTGGCGCTCGACGCTTTTGGCCTCCGCTGGAGTTTCATGAGCCAGGGCTCGTCGGGTCCTGAGATGGACCATCTTGGAGGGAGGAATCTCCAACCGATTCAGGGAAGCCAGCAGATTTTGGGTTTGGGTCAATCGGCGGGCCTTTCTGAATCTGTGGGAAATCGAAGAGAAACACATTCTCTCCTGGAGGGATGAAACCGTCCTCTCTTGGTCCTGGGTCATTTCTTTATCGCTCTTCCTTACCGAGTTGCGCAGTGCGCTTTTCTTCAAGCACATTCCAGACCTCGGAACTTCGAGCGATGAGGTAGGGTGGAACTCGAGCCACCCCTCTGGCTATCCTCAAAGTAGCCGTTCCATCACTAGCCAGCGCCTCGATGCTATCAACCTTTGTCCAACGATCAAACATGAGGTCTAGATTGGTCGCATGGAGAACAAACTTGGCAGTCCAAGTGGCTGTGGCTGAGGTATCAGATCGCTTGCAATACAAACAGCAAAGATAGTCTGATCCAATATTATAGCGCTCGACACATAGCACCAGCATCACCGCAAGCCGGTCCGGTGAAACCCTCGCGTCGTAAATCCAAGTCGCGTAGGGGATGGAGATCGGAAGCTCACGGCCGGGAAGATAGAAGAACTTGCACCCACCATCGTAGCCGACCTGTGCAGCAAGGCCATCTCCAAGGTCCAGGCACGAAATCCGATCATTCGCTGCAAAACTCAAAGAGCATAAACCGAGGAGAATAAGAATGGCGGCGATCTGAGTTTTCATGGTGCACGATCCGGTTGATTTGACGAACGTCAGAGAGGTGGGACGGTGGTGTCAAGCATCTACTTGAAGGCTGGTTGCCGTTGCCCTCAACATTTTGTTCGGCCCTGGTTGTTATGTCGCAAGCTATCATTGAGGGTTGAAGCTAGGCTAGGGATAAGGTTTGACAGCTGGCCCTTCAGTCCGCTGCCAATGACGCCACAATCTGTGGAAGCCCCCAAAGTGGAAACCACAGGAGAAGGCCCAAAGACATGGGCGCAAAAAGGTAATCCCAAGGCCCCAAACCTACCTCCAATGAGTCGCGTATCCAGAGATAGGGCTTGAAGGGAATGATCGCGACCGGAACAACGAACGTGTGAAAGCGATGCTCAAATGACGATGTGTCGGTTTCAAGACGGACATGACACCACGACGATGTGCGAGTGCGCAGGTTTCCAAGCCCGAAAAATGCGGCCCCATAAAGCGCAGCAATGATCCCTGAAAGGCGCAAGGCTGTGAGCTTCATAACGATATGCTTCTCCTCTTAGTCGAACGTCTAATCGGTGGAGATGGTAAACACAAGACCCCGCTGATAAGGACTGAGTGCAACCGAGCCGTTGCTTCCGTCGGTCGTCTCGAAGTAATCCGAGCCCTGCCTTGAACTCTTGTGCTGCCAATCCGAGGGGAACTCAATTCTCCACTCATCGGTGCTTACAGTGATCGCATCTGCCATAGACTCTGTTTGTTGGCCGGACGTCGAAGGCCTGGCACCCGCTAACGGGAGTGCGCCTCCGATTCTGGTTGAGGTTTGTCGCCACCCGTCGAATCCGATTCGGATCGGGTAACGGGTTGTCCTGCGCTGCCTTGTTCCGTCAACTTTAACGGCTCAAGGGTGACTCCGACCATGATGAAAAGCAAACCAAAGATCATCGGCATGAGGGTAAAGAGGATTCTGTTGGATGGTGTGATTTGCTCACCGGCATCACCGCTTTCGTCGATGAGAATATCCACCTCTTCTCCGATAATAGGCTGCTTTCCTGATCCGTATTTAGACACGAAAGTGGTGAGCCCAAGCGCATCTTCAAATTGAATCTTGGGATTGTAAGTAACCCCATCGTTGTCACGATCCTCCGTGAAACCGATGATCCTTCCGCGGCGCCTCCGCCAGCCTCGTCTCTTCCACCACGTATATTCATGAGCGATCGCAAGAACGATCGCCAGAGCGCCAAACGCAACGAATCCTATGACTCCGATCTTGTGCATCAATTCTTAGTGGAACGTCGAAGTCCTCTCACACCTGACCGAGGGCGCGGCTTCGACTGTGGGTTAAGGGTGGAATCATCATGACGCTTTCGAATCATGGCGGGTGAGGGCTTTCTACTCTGGCTCGTTCGCTTCGTGTTTATCCGCCCCTTGGTTATGTGTCGGCTGCTATTCATGGCTTCTTGGGCGCGGACTCTTTCTCGGTGTGATGCTCAATCCACTGTTGGAGTGTGCGAGACTCATCCCACAGACCAAGCCTGCTTGTGAGCTTGGCGAGTGCGATGAAATCGTGACAATACCAACGTGGCTCGGCGACGTCGGGCAACGCCGAAACGCCAGTGCAGCCGAAACACACCTCGATAGCGGCAACCACCACACCCGTATCTGAGTAGAAAACAAAGATGTGGTGTGGGTCGTAGCAAGCAGTTGGCGAAACAACCTCTTTAGCGTTGATAGCCGAAGTGAGCGTATGAATGTCTTCCGGCTTCAAGTCGGCGGCCTTCGTCTTCTGCCTCTCGAGCAAAGCGGAATCAAGCCGCCCGCTGCGTAGCAGGGTGAAGCCACTCGGGATAGGCCGCTTGGAGTCCTCGCTCGGAATACGAAATCGGTATCCTACGACCTTGGCATAAGCGGGAGGTGTCCAAGCGGTCTTCGGCTCAGGAGCAGCTTTGTCTCCCCCGCTCGTTGTGACAGCACCCAATGCAAAAAACAGGGCGATAGCAAGGAATCGTATCATAGCGGGTAGCGCGCTGCGTTGGGCGAACCTCTCGGATCAAGCGACGGCGAGCGCAAGACTCCGCTCAAGTGACCGACTGCTACGAGCCGTTGCCTCAAGCGTTTTGTTCGGCCTTCGTTGTGCGTGGGTTCTCATTCAAGTAGCCAGTAGAGCGCTACCACGGTGATGGGTGGTAGGACGATAAGAAGATGGTATTTGAAGGTGGTCTGGTAATACGCTCGCAAGTACGTCCCCCAGCGCTCTCTGAAGCTCAACTTAAAGTAATCAGGTTTCTGAGTCTTAAAGATGTCGTAGTCAATCGGAGTGTGGTTCTCGTAGCGATCAAGTGTTCGCTCATAATCCTGAGTGATCTGTCGAATAGCTGAGGCCCTCTTGGTGCTGTCCTCTTCGAGTTCCTTTGCCTGCCGGAGAGCATCATAGAGCTTCCCGACTTGAATGGCGCAATCGTGGTAAAGATAGGATCGTAATGCATAACGACGAGATGACTCTAGGAGACTGTATGCCAAAACGAGAATGGAGATACCGACGGAGCTAAGCCCAAGCAACGAAGGAGGAACCTTCTCGTTCACACTCGGCATGAATACAGGAACGAGACCAATGATGATCAGATAAGCTGTCAGAAACGTGATCGCTGTCGTGGATGCGTCTGAGATCTTCTCAAGGCGCTGAGCGGCACAAAATCGTGAGCCCTTCGTAACCCATAGCTTGTAGTTCAGTTCCTTGCTCCAGTCGTTCTCCTGCAAGTAGCTTGCTAGAACCTGCTTGGAGTCCGTGGGTACAAGCTGCGTAGAATGATCGCTACTTTTTGGCATACTAGCAATGATTTCTGTTTGTTGGTCGAACAGTGGAATGAGTATGCTGCATATCAGTTTAAAAGAATAAGCAGCAGTTCATTTCCTAGTTATGAATGAGCCGGAAGGCCCGTCAAATCAAGGGTGGAAAGGTTTGGGGCAGCGTAGTGGGTTGCCATCCACGCCTTGTTCTCCCATTTTCATTCTGTGGCGGTGATGATGACCTTGCCGCCGTCTGGCACATCGCGAATCTGGGCCGCGAGGTCTGCATGAAAGAGGATCAACTCGCCTGAGGGCACCGGTCGCAAGGAAGCGCCCCCGCTAGACTCGGCCATACAAAAGGGCGGGTAGGCAAGGAGCAGGAATCCGGGCTCAAGCTGATGATCCAAACCCACGTTCAGGTAGGCGGCGATATCCCCATCGATGCCAGCCATAAACGATTCGAGATCCGAAGCAAATCGATCAACTTTGCCAGTCTCAGCGTCCAACCGAAATACCTCTTCGCTGCGGAGCAAATACTGGTCGCCCATCTGATCCTGCGCGAAAGGAATGTCGGTCTCGAAAACGGAGGGATAAAGGCGATGAAATGAATGATCACCATACCAAGCCTTCCGAAGCGAGTGCCAATCTGGCTGATCAACGCATCCACGGAAATGAATCGCTCCATAGCGGAGAATGAACCCGGCTGGATGAGCGATCATCACTCTAAGCCCTGCTGGTAACGCCGCTAACAACTCTGCGTCATCTGATTCACCGCCGTTCCATGTCCGATGTGCTGGATTCATTTTGGAGAGAATAGTTTACCATCTTTCACCGCCCCTGCACGCGGACATCCTCCACCTGCTGCACCTCGCGTTCCATTTCTGCGGGAGAGGGTGTCCGCAGGAGGGTGAGGATCATGCTGCCAAGGATGTAAATCAGTCCCGCGCCCAACCCCGCTCCAAGCGCGATGAAGCGACGCTGCCAGACATTGTCACGCGAGATGAGCGTGTAGAAGCGCAGGCAGAGCAGCGCCCAGAGGAGGCAGAGCAAAAAGAGGCCAGCTTTCAGGAGCATGGTGGCAGTCAATCAGAAGGCGGAATGCATGACGAGTGAAAAACAACGGCTCAGGATTGCGAAATCAGCCGGATTCTTTTCAGGAATTTTCCCTGGAAGTGCTTGACGCTGCGCGTGGGTGCCTATCCTTCCCACCTTTCCCCCTTTGCCAATGAACGACAACCCGATCCAGAAAGCTGATGTCCTCCTCGAAGCCTTGCCCTACATGCAGGGATTCCGAGGCTGTACCTTTCTGATCAAGGTCGGCGGCAGCGCCATGGAGGACCCTGCGGTGGTGGATACCTTCCTGAAGGACGTGGTTTTCCTGGAAGCCGTGGGCATCAATCCTGTGATCGTGCACGGCGGTGGCAAGGCCATCTCGAAGGCCATGAAGGACAGCGGTCTGGAAGCCAAGTTCATCAATGGCATGCGCGTCACCGATGAGGAGACGATCAAGATCGTGGAAGAAACCCTGGCCCGGGTGATCAACCCCGAGATCGTGAACAAGATCAATGCCTTTGGCGGCAAGGCCGTGGGCGTGCCCGGCACGGAGGTCTTCACTGGTGAAAAGATGAAGGGCGATCTCGGCTGGGTGGGCGAGGTGAATGACTGCAAGCTCGGTCTGATCCAAGCGGCGGTGGCCGGTGAATTCGTCCCGGTCGTCTCCCCCGTCGCCCGTGAGCAAGTGAGTGGCAGGACGCTGAACGTGAATGCTGACCTCGCCGCCTGTGCCCTGGCCACACGGATGAAGGCGACCAAACTGATTTTCCTGAGCGATGTGCGCGGCGTGATGCGCGATCCGAAGGACAACGAAACCCTGATCCCCAGCCTGGACCCGGCGGCGATCGAAGGCCTGAAAAAGGAAGGCATCATCAGTGGAGGCATGATCCCGAAAGTGGACTCCTCCCTGGAATCCCTCCGAGGTGGCGTGGGGAAAGTGCACCTGATCGACGGTCGCATTCCTCACGCACTGATTCTGGAGATCTTCACGGATGTGGGGATCGGAACCGAAATCCACCTGTGATCGTGCCGATCCGACACGGGTGACCCAAGACAACTTTTTTCAGGATTAACAAGATGGATAGAATGAATGACTTTGAGCCCGCGTGGCTGGACCAGTATGTGATGCCTAACTACGGGCGGTTTCCCGTGTGGCCGGTGCGCGGAGAGGGACCTTACCTGTGGGACACGGAAGGTAAGAAGTATCTCGACTTTGCAGGCGGTGTGGCGGTGTGCCCCCTGGGACACTCCCACCCGGAAGTGGCGGAGGCCATCGCTGAACAGGCGAAGACCCTCATCCATGTCTCCAACTGGTATTGCATCAAGGGCCAAGCTCAGCTGGCCCGCGTGATCGTGGAGGAGATGGTGAAGATCCCCGGCAAGTGCTTCTTCTGCAACAGCGGCGCCGAGGCCAATGAAGGCATGATCAAGCTGGCCCGTAAATACGGCGTCACCAAGCCCCTGGCGGATGGTAGCCCACGCTATGAGATCATCACCTTTACCGGCAGCTTCCATGGCCGCACCTTCGGCGCGATGAGCGCGACGGCTCAGGAGAAGATTCATGGCGGCTTCGGCCCCATCGTGCCGGGCTTTGTCTATGTGCCCTTCAACGATGCTGAAGCGCTGAAGAAGGCCATCACGGATAAAACCGTGGCCATCCTGTTTGAGCCTGTGCAAGGCGAGAGCGGCGTCAATCCCGTGACGCCGGATTTCCTGCGCACGGTCAACTCCCTCTGCCAACAGCATGACCTGCTGATGCTGCTGGATGAAGTGCAGTGCGGCTTTGGCAGAACGGGGGAAACCTGCGGCTGGCGCTCCATCGTCCCTGGGGATGAGATCAAGCCCGATGCCATCAGTTGGGCTAAATCCATCGGCAGCGGTTACCCGCTCGGTTCCTTCTGGATCCAAGATCGGGCCCTGGCGGAACATGACGCCCGTAAGCTCTGCGACCTCCTCGGCCCAGGCACCCATGGCACCACCTACGGCGGCAGTCCCCTGGCCTGCGCGGCGGGTCTGGCCACGCTGAATGTCATCCTGCGGGACGACCTCCCGGCCCGCTCGGCCAAGCTGGGCAGGCAGATCGCCGGTGAAGTCGCTTCCTGGAAGCATCCCCTCATCACGGACATCCGCGCCTTTGGCATGATGATCGGCTTTGAGCTGAATGAGGAGGCCCTCATGCAGAAGGCAGCCGTCAAAGACTCTGGCAAGATCGCCTCCATCTATGTGGCCAAAGCCATGCTGGATGCCGGTCTCCTCGTCGTGCCTGCCGGGCCGAAAGTCGTGCGCTGGCTGCCGCCGATGAACCTCACGGAAGCCCACGCCACCGAAGCCCTCGGCATCTTCCAAACGACCCTCGATCAGCTGACAACCCTTGGTTAGACAGGATTGACACGATTTCAGGATTCACGGGATTTTCCAACATCCGATCATCCTAATCTGAACTTCCTGTTAATCCTGTCATCTTGTTAATTCTGTTCAAAGAAACTCCCCTTTCCCCATGAAACATCTCCTTTCCATCGAGCAGCTCAGTGGAGCCGAAATCGAACATTTGCTCGAACAAGCCGCCGTCCTGAAGAAGAACCGCAAATCGTCTCCTCAGGTGTTAGCCGGACAGCAATGGGCCCTGATTTTCTCCAAGTCTTCCACCCGCACTCGGGTGAGCTTCGAGGTCGGTGTGCGCGAGCTCGGTGGTCAGGTCATGTTCCTCTCCAGTGCCGACATTCAGTTAGGCCGTGGAGAGCCGATCAAGGACACCGCGCGTGTGCTGGGCCGCATGATTGATGGAGCCATCATCCGCACCTTCGCTCAGCAGGATGTCGTGGACTTTGCCGAATACAGCGGCATCCCCACCATCAACGCCCTGACCGACGATGAGCATCCTTGCCAGATCCTGGCCGACCTCCAGACGATCAACGAGCGTTTTGGAAGCTGGAAAGGCAAGCGCGTCAGCTTCCTCGGCGATGGCGACTGCAACGTCGCTCGCTCCTGGATCTGGGCCAGTGCCCGACTGGGTTTTGAGCTGGTCATCGGGGCACCAAAAGAGTTCCAGCCTGCGGCGGATTTCATGGCCAAGATCCCTGGCAACACCGTGACCATCACGGATGATCCCAAGGTCTCGGTGGAAGGCATTGACGCCATCTACACCGATGTCTGGGTGAGCATGGGCAAGGAAGAAGAAGCCGCTGGCCGCATCGAAACCCTGCGCCCCTGGCAGATCAATGCCGAGCTGATGAAGCACGCCAAGCCAGAGGCCATCGTCATGCACTGCCTGCCTGCCTATCGCGGCAAGGAGATCACCGAAGAAGTGCTCGAGTTTCAGGCTCCTGTCATCTTCGACCAAGCCGAGAACCGCCTGCATGCCCAGAAAGCCGTGCTGGTGGCCGTGGCTGAAGCGTAAATTGTAGGCCAGTTGCGCCGCAACTGGCTTTCATTTCATCATTCTGCGTCACTCCTCTCCATCGAACAGTTGCAGCGCAACTGGGCTACTTTCATTTCATGCACCGCCATACCTTTACCGACCGAGTTCAGTTCGCCGATACGGACATGGCGGGCATCGTTCATTTCTCCAACTTCTTCCGCTACATGGAGCGGGTGGAGCATGACTTCTTCCGGGCCTTAGGCATGTCCATCTGGGACAAAGCCGCCGAGATCCCCGTCGAGGAGCGTGTCGGCTGGCCTCGTGTGCATGTCTCCTGCGATTTCAAAGCCCCGCTGGTCTTTGAAGAAGAATTCACCATGGAGCTTCTCGTGGTGGAGATTCGCAGCAAGACGATTCGTTATCTCATCCGCTTCTGGAAACAGAACGGCGAGCTGAGCGCCGTGGGTCAACTCGTCGCTGCCAGCGTCCGCCGAGATGAGCATGGCAAACTGAAAGCGGTGCCCATCCCCGAACGCATTCGCCAGCGCATCAGTGTCGCTCCGCCAGAGTTGTTAAAGCTCGACTAAGCGCTGCGCTTTCGGCATGATCCAGGGTGAATGTCATCTTCCCCCTGCCGCACCTGCCTCCGGCCCTGCAACGCGACCAAGCCTGAGCGTTCACCCCCATCGCTGGAATTGTTGTCTCGGCGTGAATGGGTCAAACGCTTTGCCTTAGGGTCTGCCGTGGCTCTCGGGTCGGCATGGAAGGGCCAGCTCTTGGCGGATATCTCGCCAACCACAGCCTCCAGCAATATCATCACGCTCAAGATCGGCAGCTATGCGGCGCTGCAAAACAGCTATGGCTCCATGCGCTTCTCGATTTTTGGGGAGAGTGTGCCCGATGGGGTGATCCTCGTCACCCGGGCTCCGGGGAATGTTTTTCATGTCGTCAGTGCGCATTGCACTCACGAAGGCTGCACGGTGGAAGCTTACAATCCCAATGCCAGCGTCCCCTCCATTGAATGCCTTTGCCACGGGTCCGTTTATGACATCCAAGGCCGAGTCATTACCGGCGCCATGGATAACCAAGAAGACCTGCCGACCTACAACACAACGTATGCAAACGGGGACCTGCACATTGAGATTCCGAATTTAAACCTCAAGGTCAACCAAGTCACACTGGCGTCATTCAGCGGTAACAACAAGCGTCTCCGCCTCAGCTTCCCTGCACGAAAAGGAGGCATTTATAAACTCAGCTACACTCCTGATCTGAAGACCGCTCCCACATCCGTGATGTTCTCCACGACAGCCAATGGCGCCATCAATACGTCTCAAGTGATTCAAAGTGCCGATGCCACCCGTCATTTGTGGGTGGCCTCGACAGCGAAACGTGGGTTTTACCTCGTGGAGTTGCTCGTGCAGGTTTACTGAGAGGCTGTCTGAAAATAGTCTGACAGCACGTCCAATTTCAAGGAGCGGCACTTGCCAAGTGCCGTGGGACGCGGTGTAAAGGAAGAACGTGACATTTCCTAAGCCGTGACTTTGGCAAGTCACGCTCCTTGCGTGGGACTTTTCAGACAGCCTCTGAGAGCTTCCTGCCAGCCTCACCTTAGGGCTTCAGCACAGGTAGCAGTTGCAGAGCATCCATGATCACAAATCCCTCCGTGCCTGCATTGCTCACCGTAATCGTACTCTCCCCTTCCTGGGAAAGAGTCACGCGTCCGATGCTGCGGAAGGCTTCACCACTGGGCAGCGGCTGCGTTTGATCCGCCAGCAGTGTCGTTTCTTTGCCACCACTCACAATGAGAACAGGCACTTTTTGAGCCCGTGTCGCGTGGGCTGAGTAAGCCATGCGCACTTCATAGTCGCCCGCTTGAGGTGCCTTGAAGCGGAAGATCGCTTTCGATCGTCCATTGCCCACTTGGTTATCATGCATGTAACCCGTGCCGATGTAGGGCTTAAAGCCTGATGAGCTGCTCCAGCTTCCCACCAACTCGGCTTGGGCATCATCCAAAACAAGCCCGGGCAAAGAGGCTGGAGCGATGCTCACCGGACCTTTCGGCTCCGGTGGCAGTTCAGGCAGCATCGGGAGATCCAGCACCTGCTTCTGAGCCAACAAACGCTCCTTGAGCGCTGGATAAGGCAGAGCCTGCACAGTGGTGTCTTGCTTGGCGGCAAGAGCGGCCGCGATGCCTGCACTCTGGCCCAGAATCATCCAGGTCGGCTCCACACGAATGGAGGAGATGGCCACATGCGTGCAGGAGAGCGCCACAGGCACCAGCAGGTTATCACATTCCTTGGCCTCAGGCAGGATGCTGCGATACGGCACCTGATAGGCATAACCATGTCGGCGACCAGGAATACGCACGGGCATGATGGTGCCCTCATTGATCACCCCGCCGTCTTTCAACGCCACACGCTGGCAGTCGTGGGAATCGATCGGGAAGGAAGAAATCACAATCGGATCCTCCTTTTCCGGCTGCTCCAAGATGTCTCTCTGAGACAGCACATACAGGCCCTTCATACGGCGACCTTCACGCACATAAAGCTGCGGGGACCAGTGGTCATAGGCGGGGAACTCATCTTTGCACAAACCATACTCGCCCAGCTCCTGGCGCAGATGCTCCGGCACCGCAGGATCGGTGGTCAGGAAGTGGTAGAGTTCCAGCGTGTATTGTTTGTGCTCCTCCCAGATCTTCGCACGTCCGGCTTCATCGGCCTCACTCCAGCCGTTGCAGGCACCGACCAAGCCCATGGAGAACTGTTTACCGATGCCATTATTCGCATCAAATTTTTTGTTAGGCAGTTCGTAAAGGTCCCAAAGGATGTGCGGGCGCTTTTCAACAGCAAAATAACGACGCACCGCCTCGAAACGAGCGGGATCATAGTTCGCAGGCTGAGGGAAAGGCACACGGTTAGCTGCCTCCTTGGTCACGCAGAGACGGAAGCTGTAAACCATGACGTTTTGATCGCCATCCTCTTCAGGGCCCGCATCATCGGTGGTCAGCAAAGGCAGCAGCTTACCCTCGGCATCGAAGCCGTTGATAGGCATCTTTGTCTTGGGATACTGTTTCCCAGCGTAGGACTCCCCATACGCTTTTTTCCCCTCGCGTCCTATGGTCCAGCTCACCCCGGCAGCCGCCATCAGGTCCCCTTCATAGGTGGCATCGACAAACACCCGCGCCTTGAACTCGCCATTCGTCGTCTGCACCGAGGTGATGCGTGCGCCTTCCTTCACGGTGCTCTTCAGCACTCGCTGGGTCAGCACCTGCACCTTGGCTTCATCCAGCATTTGCTGCGTGATGCGCATGGCCACGCTGGGTTCATAGGTCCACTTGCTCTGATCTTTGACGCTGACCTTATACGGCAGCTCGATCCCTCGTGCTTGATAGTCCTTTTCGACCCGGCTATGCCATTCATCAAAGAGGCCCATCACCGTGCTGCGCACCGTCTGATTGGAGTCGCTGAAGCTCAAACCACCGGTATTAACGCCCCCGACATGATCCGTCGGCTCCAGCAAAATCACGGATGCCCCTTCACGAGCCGCTGCAATCGCAGCACAGAAGCCCCCAGGTGTCGCGCCATAAACGATGACATCGGATTCCGTGGCGGCGTGTAAAGGCGCCACGAAGGCGGCGAGAAGGAGCCAGAGTCTTTTCATGGTGGGTCGGTTGGGTCAGGAATGAGGTTGTTGGGCCATAAGGCCACGGGCGACAGGTTTTGGACAAAATAAAAGAGCGGGAGTTCCTTTGTCACCCTCACAGGTCAGGGCCAGCCCTTGCATTTCCCACTTTCTCCGCCAATCTGCGCGCCCCATGTCAGCCACCGACACGCGCGAAGTCATTTTGGAAGCCCGCGATCTCACCCGTGAATTCGACGGAGTGAAGGCCCTGGACCGTTTTTCCTTCAAGCTGCACCGGGGAGAGATCCTAGGCCTGCTGGGAGCCAATGGCGCGGGCAAGACCACGGCCATGAATTGCCTGCTGGGCCTCACCCTTCCCACCTCCGGTGATTTGTTTGCCTTCGGCAAGCCTCTGCAAAAGCATCGCATCGAGATTCTCAAGAAGACCAACTTTTCCTCGGCTTATGTCGCGCTGCCTGGAAACCTCAAAGTCTGGCAAAATCTCATCGTCTTTGCCCAGATCTACGGCGTGAAGAACCCCAAGCAGAAAATCAATGATCTGCTGGAGATGCTGGAAGTCAGTCATCTGAGAAACCGCGTCACAGGCCAGCTTTCCGCCGGTGAATCCACCCGTGTGAATTTGTGCAAGGCTTTCCTCAACGATCCCGAATTGCTGATGCTGGATGAACCCACAGCAAGCCTGGACCCGGACATCGCCGACAAGGTGCGCAAGGTCGTGCGCAAGGTGCAGAGTGACCGCGACATCGGCATCCTCTACACCAGCCACAACATGCGCGACATCGAGGAAGTCTGTGACCGCGTGATCTTCCTGCACAAAGGCAAGATCGTCGCCGAAGGCACACCCGATCAGATCGTGCAGAAGTTCTCCGAAACATCGCTGGAGGATGTCTTCATCAAGATCGCCCGCAGTGGGGATCTGGAGGCGTGACCACATCAGACCACACGGCAAGATTTTCAGGATTAACAGGAAGCTGAATCGATATGAACTTGAGAGTTATTTGGGCCTTGGTGCTCCGCTACATTTTTCTCTACACGCGCAACCCCGTGCGTCTCGTGGAGATGGTCTTCTGGCCTGTCGTGGATCTACTCGTCTGGGGAAATTTAACCCTATTCCTTCAGCGCAACAGCAGCCATCAGTTTGGCAATGATATCCTTTTCTTGTTAGGCGCAATGATCCTATGGGACATCATGTTCCGTGCTCAACAAGGGGTCGCCATCTCCTTTCTGGAGGACGTCTGGACACGCAATCTTCTCAACGTATTCGTCGCCCCAGTGCGCACCTCGGAGTATCTTGCGGCGACCTTTGCCGTAGGCGTGCTGCGTATTTTGGTCACCGGTGTCGTGTTGGGATCCATTGCCTGGTTTGGTTATGCCTTCAATGTCTTTGTGCTGGAATGGTGGTTGGTGCCGTTCTTCCTCAACCTCATGCTCTTTGGCTGGGCACTTGGTATGATCTCTACCGCCCTCATTCTGCGCTGGGGACAGGCCGCCGAATCCCTGGCCTGGGCCGTGCCGTTTTTCATTCAGCCAGCGGTGGCCGTGTTTTATCCCGTGGCCGATATGCCCACATGGTCTCAACCCATTGCTTGGGCATTCCCGGCCACTTACATTTTTGAGGGCATGCGCGAGGTGATGTGGACTGGCACAATGAACCTAACCCTGCTAGTCCAGGCCTTTACGCTGAATTTGGTCTACCTAGCCGCAGCTGGTGGTCTTTTCCTCTGGATCCTGCGCCTGACCCGGAAGCGTGGCCTGCTGACCAAATTTGCCACTCAGTAGTCCGCCGATTTTTTCACCGCCAATCCCCGGCTTTCTCACAGAAGTATCAATTCCCGGCACCCGTGATGAATCACGCGTGAAAGTCTGGGGCTATGGCATGGGTATTGATTGACTTCACCCCGCACTTCCGAGTGCAATTCCCCCTCTCATGAAAAAATACAACGTCGGCATCATCGGATACGGCTGGGCAGCCACTGCGCACATTGACGCGATCAATGCAACCCAGCAGGCCCAGGTCACCGCCATCTACTCCTCTCGTCCGCTGGACAGCGCAGAACTCAGCGCCAAGCATGGGGGTGAAATCAAAGCTTACCAGAACCTGGATGCCATGATGTCTGACCCTGACATCCATGTGGTGGACATCACCAGCTACCCCAGCCAGCACCGCAACCAGGCCGTGGCTGCGGCGAATGCCAAAAAACACATCATCCTGGAAAAACCCATGGCCAACTCCCTGCAAGAAGTGCGGGAGATCGTCGCCGCGGCCAACGCCAATGGCGTGAAGGGCTGCGTGTGCTTCGAGTGCCGCTTCTCGGGCCAATTCCAATCCACCAAAGCCATCCTCGATCAAGGCCTGCTCGGTGATCTTCACTATGGCGAAGTGGACTACTACCACGGCATCGGCCCTTGGTATGGTCAGTTCCGCTGGAACATCGGTAAGAAAGACGGCGGCAGCGCCCTTCTCACCGCCGGCTGCCATGCTCTGGATGCCCTGCTCATGGTCATGCCCGGTGAAGTGGAAAGCGTCACCAGCTTCAGCACGAAGTCCAAGAGCGAGATCTTCGCCCCCTATGAGTATGACACCACCAGCGTCACTCTGGTGAAGTTCAAAAACGGGGCTGTGGGTAAAACCGCCGCCGTGGTGGACTGCCTGCAGCCCTACTACTTCCACACTCATCTCGTGGGCAGTCAGGGCAGCCTGCTGGACAATAAGATCCATTCCAACAAGCTGAAGTCCGACAAAAAAGCCTGGGGCAGCCTGTCCATGCACATGCTCGATTCTGGAGACGTGAATGATCACCCCTATCAGAACCAGTTCCAAGCCTTCTTCGACGCTCTTGACCAGGGCAAGGACATGCCTCTCACCAGCTTCAATGAATCCCTGCGCAGCTTTGAAGTCATCTTCGCCTCCGATAAGAGCGCTGAGCTCGGTGGCAAACCGGTGACGATTGCTGAGCTGGACTAAACAGAAAATTCAGGAACGAGCTCCGACTCGATTCCCGCAGGCCTCATGAGACGCTGATCTCATGGGGCTTTTCTGCGTATGGGGTTGTGCGTAAGCGGCGCCGCAGAGCGGCAACCCGTATCCGAGCTGGGTTACGACCCGAACGCTGCCTGGCTTCGTTCACCCTATCCTCAAAGCCTTCGTGAGGTTCGCTTCACGAGGGTTTTTCTTTCTTGTCTCGGTTGTCGATCGACCGCGCCGCAGAGCGGCAACCCGTGTCTTAGCCCGGCCTTTCAAGGCCGGGTCTGTGCACACGAAATCGTGTTTTCCTCGTCATGTCGCAGAGCGACATCCGAACCCCTCGCCATATCTCCAATCAACGATCTCACCCTCTGGATCAGGTCCCTGTTACCCCCAAATATACTCAGGCTTCCACTCGATCCCATGACGTTCCAAAAACGCGACGAACTCTTCTTGAAAGGTTTTGGTTCGATGATGCTGTCTCTGGTTCTTGATATACTCGAACACCTCTCCAACCTGCGATTGGCTGACAGAAAAAGCGCCATAACCATCTTGCCATTCAAAGGCACCCAGCTCGTGTGGAAAGGTTTCATGAAGCCACTTGGAAGAAGGGCCTTTGAGCCATTGAATCGCCTTACTCACATCCAAATTGGGCGGCAAGCGAACCAGCGCATGGACATGATCGAACCAACCACCAACGCACAGCGGTTGCATTTTCTTCTGATGGGCGATTCCAGCGAGGTATTCCCACAGACGAGGTTGCAGCATCTCTGATAAACAAGCCGTCCGATTCTTGGTGCTCCAGATCAGATGATACGTCAGGCTGTGAAATGAATCGGCCATAGGATGCGGCTGGAGCCTTATCCTGACTTTCGCGAGAGTGCAATGGCGTTCACCTTAAACAACGGCCGGTTCGGATGTCGCTCTGCGACATGCACGAGAAGGCAAGAGGATACGCACCACATCCCGGCCTTAAAAGGCCGGGCTAAGACACGGTCGCCGCTCTGCGGCTTTGGCGTATCGTTCCAGCTAACAAACGCGTCACAAAACAAGCCGCAGACTGCATGCGAGGAGGATACCCTCTCAAATTGGCCATCTTACTTTGGCGCGTTAGACCGAGGCAAAGACATGCCTCTCACCAGCTTTAATGAATCCCTGCGCAGCTTTGAAGTCATCTTCGCCTCCGACAAGAGCACTGAACTGGGCGGCAAACCGGTGACGATTGCTGAGCTGGACTAATCGCTAACGAGAAGCGTTTCACCAAACCACGTGGGGTTCGCACCACGAGGCTTGTTTTTGTCGGCTCGATACCCTCCCAAACGAGCTGCCCCAATCGAAGAAATTCGATCTAAAAAATCGCGTTCCCTATCATACACGGCATCAGCTGCCGTCACTCACAGTCATTCCAACCATGAAACGCCCCTTTCTCTGCCTTGCGATGCTGGCCTGCGCGATACCGTGGCTCACCGCACAGGATAGTTCGAATGTGAAACCCAAGCGTAAGGCAGCCGCAGCCAGCAAGGGCCCGCAGCAGCCACTGGGAGAGTCGTTGATTTACAAAACGATCGAAGGCAAAGATCTCCACCTCTATGTGATGAAGCCTCAGGATTGGCAGGCTTCAGACAAACGCCCCGCCGCCGTCTTTTTCCACGGCGGAGGATGGAAAGCGGGCAATGCTTCCCAATTCAATTATCAGGGTCATCATCTGACCACCCGTGGGATGGTGGTGGTGCAGGTGCAATACCGGCTGATCCAGCAAGATGGAGAGATTCCGCTGAAAGCCGCCGCAGATGCGCGCTCGGCCATGCGCTGGGTGCGCGCGCATGCGAGTGAGCTGGGGATTGATCCGAATCGCATCGCCGCCGGAGGAGGCTCGGCGGGAGGTCACTTAGCCGCCTATGTCGGGATGGTGGACGGTGCTGATGACCCATCAGACGACCTCAAAGTATCTCCGAAGCCCAATGCACTCCTGCTCTTCAATCCAGCGCTGCTGCATGGCCAAGAACGCGCAACACTCACCCCTGAAATCAGGGCTAAGCTAGCTCCGATCTCGCCATGGAAAGCGGCTACCCCAGATGATCCGCCTGGCCTCATCCTGGTCGGCTCCGAAGACGGCATTTTGAAACCCGACAAGGTCAAGGAATTCCAGGACATGTGCCACGCCGTCGGTGTGCGCATGGAGGCCGTGATCTATCCAGGTGAAGGCCACGGCTTTTTTGGTCTGAACAAATCCCGAGAGCGCTTTTTCGATACCGTCAGGGAGATGGAGAAGTTTCTCGCCTCTCTGGGCTGGATCAGCGGCCCACCGACCCTGACCCAGGAGAATGTGCTGGACTACGTGAAGCAGATCAAAATGTCCGCTTCCCGCTGAGTCCACCTAACTGGCAATGCGTTCCAGCTTGATCGGGTAGGTCTGAAACGCGTTCCACTGGCAGACGATCAGGTCACCGTTTTCCAGCACGCAGACATCATGCCCGTGATCGATCACAGGCTGAGCCTGAGTGAGTGCTTTGAGTTGCCCCGCTTCATACACAGGCTCGGTTCCACCTGGAGCACTGATGACCTTCCCATCCAGATCAAGAATCACGGTAAAACCCGAAGGGTTCTGCGGGAGCTTGCTGCGCACCGGATCGAGCGACCAGCACACCCCTGCATAGAGTTCTTGTCCTGAAATGACAGGGCGACACACCTTGCAACCAGGCACTGGCAACGTCTCCAGATACTTCCCTTCCAGCGTGAAACGGCGGAAGCAATGATCCGCACGCGAGGTCACCAGCACCGTCGCTTGATCAGCCCCTTTGCGAGTATCGATCTCGATGCCATGCGCGTTGTTGAGTCGCTCTTGCTCTGGGACGCCATCCTTCCCACCAAAGCGGGAGATGAACTTACCATTTCGATCATAACGCAACACATAGTTAGACCCGTAACCATCCACCACATAGATATCGCCATTCGGTGCGACAGCCGTTTCGGTGGGGTTAAAGAACATGTCGGGCTCATAGGCCCCCACGCTCATGGGATGGCTGATGCTAAAGATTTCGCGCCCCGCGAGGTCGATCTTACAGACCCGCCCCGTCTGCCGATAACCACCACCCCCACTTTTCCACAAACCGCTGTCGGTCACGAACAAAAACTCCTCTCCGTTCTCTCGGCTCAGCGTCAACCCATGGCCTCCCGGCCAGACACTGCCCCAAGATTCCACGATGGTGCCATCGGGCTTGAAGACCAGCATCTGATTGTCCCAGTGATCACCGATCATGAACAAGCGCCCGTCCTTCACCTGCACCATTTCATGGCAGTTTAAAATGGGATGATGCCTGCCCTGCCCCGGCGCCACCCAGTCTTTGATCACGCGATAGCGATGCTGACCGTGCCCGATCACGACATCCTTCTTCGGATCCGGTGCCGCACGCAAAGTCTCCGTGAAAGTGGCGGCAGCAGCCGTGGTGAGTCCTGCGAGAAAGTGGCGGCGGGTATTCATGGTGTTCGTTTTCTAGCGTGGATGATTCCGAGAGGGAATGCTGATCTCATGTTGAATCCAACTCACGGTTGGAAACGAGCACCTGATTTTGGAATGGGCAGCCTCCAGACTTGTGGGTTGAATCCTGCGCATGACACCCAAGGCCGAAAAGCTTCTTCCCCGCATTGAAAAAGCAGGCATCAAAGCCGCCTTGAAAGCAGGCCATCCTCTGGGGGAGGAAGAATTGCTCAAAGTGAAGGTCCAACTCTTGCCTGCCCTCTGGCGCTGGACTTTAGGCGGTTTTTCAGCCGCTGCGGCCTACGGCAGTTATCTGAGTTTTGACCCATCGGAGTCCGCTGTTGGCTGGGGCTTAGCCACCTTGGCGGTTCTCTTCTTTTTCTTTGCCGTCGTGGGGGTGCGCCGCACGCTGGCCGAGATCGTCAAAGGTCTGGATGCCACCTCCACGGCCGAACTGATGGAGGCGGCCCTGGAAGGCATGGGTGCAGTCATCGGCAGCATCTTCGATGGCGTGTAGCGAAGATCAGGATCAGGTCCGCCCTTGCCAGAAAGCCCGCCTTCGGCATGATGCCGCCATGGGTAAACTCCAAGACAAAGTCGCAGTCGTCACCGGTGCCGGACGTGGCATCGGCAAAGCCATCGCTGAAAAATTCGCCTCCGAAGGCGCTAAGGTCGCCATCATCAGCCGCACCGAAGCGAATTCTCAAGCCGCCGCTGAAGCCATCAACGCCCAATTCCCGGGTGCCGCTAAGGGCTACGCGGTGGATGTGGCCAATGGCACCGCCACTGCTGAACTGGGCAAGACGATCTTGGCCGACTTCGACCACGTGGACATCCTGGTGAACAACGCGGGTGTGACCAAAGATGGCTTGCTCCTGCGCATGAGTGAAGAGGATTGGGACTTCGTGGTGGATACCAACCTCAAAGGGGCCTTCAACATGGTGAAAGCCTTCCAGCGCAGCCTGCTGAAGCAGAAAGGCGCGCGTATCATCAACGTCGCCTCCGTGATCGGGCTCATCGGCAATGCAGGCCAAGCCAACTACGCCGCTTCGAAAGCCGGCCTGATCGGCTTCACCAAGTCCCTCGCCCGTGAATTTGCAGGCCGCGGTGTCACCGCCAACGTCATCGCCCCCGGTTTCATCACGACCGATATGACCGGCGTCTTGGATGAAAAAGTGAAGACGGCGGTGCTGGAAAAAATCCCGCTCGGAGACTTCGGCCAAGCCGACGACATCGCTGCCGCAGCGACCTTCCTGGCCAGCGGTGAAGCCCGCTACATCACGGGACAGGTCCTCGCCGTGGATGGCGGTATGGTGATGTAATCACGCATGGCCTCACGACGCAGCACCTGGGCTTTCATCGGGCTTCTCAGTCTCCTCCTGGCAGGCATCATCGTGCCTTTCATGATCTGGGGCGAGAAGTTCGATGCGGTGCTGACCCTTGAAGGGGCTCGCCAGTGGATGGAGAGCTTTGGCCCCTGGGCGTGGCTGGCTGGTATCGGCCTCCTGATCGCTGACATCGCGCTCCCCATTCCCAGCACGGTGGTCATGTCCGCCCTCGGGTGGATGTATGGCTGGCTGCTGGGAGGCCTCATCGCGGCAGCAGGTTCCTTTGCCTCAGGCATCGTCGCCTACGGCCTCTGCCGCTGGCTTGGGCGGTCGGCCGCTTTGAAAATCGCAGGAGAGGACGCACTTGAGCGCGGTGCCGCGTTTTTTGCCCGCCGGGGCGGCATCGTCGTCACGGTCTCGCGTTGGATGCCCGTTTTACCTGAAGCGATCTCTTGTCTTGCGGGACTGGTGAAAATGCGCTGGAGCGTTTTTGTTCTATCGCTGGCCTGCGGCTCACTTCCCCTCGGGTTTGCTTTTGCGGCCATCGGTCATCTCGGTCACGCCAGCCCTGGAGCGGCCATTGCCCTGAGCGCTCTTCTGCCCGTGCTGCTTTGGTCCCTCTCGCGCCGCTGGCTGAAGTAAATCGGCTTTGCCCACAACTCAGTTCCTGGATCGACGGTATTGCACAGCCGCTCCGGCACCGCCTGAAAACGCTCCGCCAAGTCGCGGGGTCACTTCCACTTCGGGCAGCATCCACACCACCTTTCGGGGGAGCTTACGTCGGGCACGCTTCCGAGCCATCCACAATCCCATAACGGCAAGAAGACCGACTCCGCCAAGCCCCATCACATTTTGGGAAGGCAAGTTTAAACTCTGTAGCGTGGATTTGAAATCGCCTAGATCCGCAGCGGGAGCGGGTAACGGCACCGCTCTCCCCACTTCCTGCACCTCGGTCTTTTCCTGATCGACGGAATTTGATACCAAAACGGGAAGCCCCTTCTCCAACCAAAAAAGGCGCGTGGATAAACGCACCACAAAGCGCTGAAGTTGGGCATCAGGGTCTTGCACCCGGAGAGCATCTTCAATGCAATCCTCGGCCATCTCCGTCAGACCATTCAAAGAGGCGTGATCACTCACCGCCTGAGTGACCAAGAACCGAGTCCGCCAAGGTTCTCCCACAGGGTAAAGGGCCAAGCAAACCTCATGCTGAGCATCCTGCCGCAACCGCCCCATCCATTCCTGAAAAGGCCGAATGTCGGTGACTTGCTGGTGATGATCCATGGCCACCACATACAAAATGATGCGCGCCTCAGATGCATGAAACTCCAGAAGCCTGCGCACATCTTCCGCAGGCACCTCGGTCACCAACGATTGCGGATCCACAAAGTACTCATTGCGCGGTCCCGACTTCAACGCAGCCAACATGCCCTCGGGGATCTCACGTAACGCCAGATGCGACGTCGGTGTGGTTGTGGCTTGGCTCGGCGCGCTTGGCACATTGAGCAAGCCCCCATGGAGAAATAGATTGAGGTCGTTGGAACTGAACTCAGAATCCTCCAGCAGTAGAGGCGGTGACTTCAGCGCTCCCGGCATGCCCAGATAAAACTCACTGGAAGACTCCAACTCTGAGCCTTCAGGAAGAAGGTTCGAAAAATTCCGCCCCGCCTCCTGCGGTTGATCCGCACGAAGCGGAAAATCCCAGGTCGGCAGAGGCGGCTCTTCATCCGCCCCGACCCTGCAGACGCATGCCATCACGAAGATTGGCAGCAGCTTTGTGCGTTGGAGGATCGAATTCATGACGGATGCCCTCGCGAGACGTCCTGGCGCGCAGGACGATGCGCCGCCCGTAGAGGCTGCAAGCCAATCTCCCCGAGATCCGCATTGACCCGCCCTAAATTGTTGGGCGCCGTTTCAGGGCGCGGTTGAGCCGCCTTGCTCAACGTTTGCTGAGTCAGCTCGACCACACGCTCAATCGCCGCGCCAAAATGACGGCCTTCCAAAAGCATGCAGGACTGTTTAAGGATGCGTTGAAGCTCAGCCTCGCTCAAATGTCCTTCCAGAGCGTATCCGACCGTCAAAGCCAAGGTTTCACGACTATCGTCAATAACCAAGGCGCAGCCGAAGTCATTCCTCTTGGCCATCTCACGCGTGTGAAAGGCCCCGTGATTGATCAGCCAGAAGCCCAGATCACGAGCCGAGATCGTGGGTGGCAGAGCGCCAAGGTAAACGGCAAAGAAGCACTGCGGAAAAGTGCGCTCAAATTCGTCGAGAATGATTTCCAGATGGCGCTGCTCTTTAAGGCTGAGGCAGTTACCATTATCCGTCAGGCGCTCCAGCCGGACCCATTCCGCCCCCAGCAAAGCACGAATGCTCCGAACGCTAAAACCACAGTTTCGGCATTCGCCCGCATCAGACGCCAAAACGGCTGAGCAATGAGGACAATTCATATTTTTAATAAACACTAAAATTCAAGGATGACAATCCAATTCTTGGACCCTTGAATCGATCTGTTTACGAAAAAAGTGTTTACACCCTTCCGCCACTGTGGTTCAAATCGTTTGATATTCTGGTCCGATAAATGCGTTAAGCTTTATTGACCCCCCCACCTTTAGCGTTGCTTATCATGAGACAAACTCACTTATTCACTCTGGTTGCACTAGCTTCCTTGACGTTGCAGAGCCATGCCAAATGGAGCCGGCTGCCCTCTGTGGATGAAAAGCCCGTCAGCATGGCAGGCCTTCTTTCTGGAACGACCGTCTATGATTCCAAAGGCCTGAATCCAGCCAACGCCCTGTTGCTGAGTGACCCCGTCAAGCCTGTGAACCTTCCTGCGGGCAAGAGCGAAGCCGTCTTGAAGTTCGCCAAGCAGTCCGTGGTCAAAGACGTCTCTTTCGTCAGCGATGGCATCGAAGGTAAAGTAGCCCTCTCCACCAGCACCGATGGCAATGCCTGGAGTCCTGTCGATAACGCTGTGTTTTCGGCCTCTGATCGTATGATCAAGCTCAGTGGCGGTGCTGCTCAAGGCCGTTATCTCCGCATGCAGTTCGACTTGGTTCGCGGCGGTGTCATCCGCAGCTTCCAGGCCATCGGTTCGACCACGGACGCCAATTACACCGTCAGTCAAAACTCGGACGGCACCGGTGCTCCCGTCAACTTTGCTGCAGGCATCGGTGGCGGTCGTTTGCTTTACATCAGCCCCGAACTTTTCGGCTCCAATAACGAGGCCGTGAAGAACAACCTGCTCGAATTCCCTGAGTCCGACGAGAAATACCGCACAGCCGTTTATGACCTGGGTCAGGTCCGCACGCTGAATGAGTTTGGTTCCGTTCACTCCCCTCGTCCGGTGCGTTTTAGCGTGTATGCTTTCGACTCACTGCCTGAGAAGGAAGACTGGCGCGGACGCCTTGCTTTCGACCCCACCGTGTTCGATAGCAGCGAGCCTGTTGCACGTGCTGAAGACTCCTCCGGTTCTGGTTTCCTGAAAGCCAAGCCTAGCAAAGCAGTGAAGTCCCGTTACATCGCTCTGCGCTGGGAGCCAGACTTCAACCCTCCAGGTTTCAGTGCCTACTCCGTTTCCATCACAGGTGCTGCATCGGTCACCTTCAGCGGCGGTGGCGTCACCGTGACCAGCACCAAGGATGCTAACGGCAACACCGTTTACACCGTCGAGTCCGATGGCCAAACCAACCTCGTCATCTCCGTGGATGCCAACGGCAATGTCACCGTCACTGGTGAAGGCGCTGGCCCAGGTGCTAACGGTACCACCGTCGAAGTGAATGGCGACAATGCCGAGGGCGAAGGCGCCACCATCAATGGAGTCACGATCGGTGCCCCGAGTGCTAGCGGAGCGGGTCTCGCTGGGCCGGGCGGAAATAACAACGATGATGACCCGCCGGATACGACGGAGCCTTCTCCTCAATCCATGCCGGAATAGTCATTCCTATTGATCCTAGGTATTTAAAAAATGCGGGCCTGAAAAGTCCCGCATTTTTTTTGTCCTTTAATCGAGCTCTTTCACTTTTTGCATACTGCCAGTCACTCGAAGCCATCCATCAATGACCTTGGCAACGGGCACAGTCGTTAGTTAAATGATAACGTCATGATACCCTCAGTTTACGATTCGCCCGTTTTCCACATGGCCTGCCAGCAATTTGATCTGGTTGCTGACTTTCTAGACATCCCTGACAATCTACGAGATCGCCTCAAACTCCCACGACGCGCCCTCACCGTTTCCATCCCCGTCCGCATGGACGATGGCAGCACTCAAGTTTTCACGGGCTATCGCGTGCAGCATCACCTCACGCTTGGCCCAACCAAAGGCGGCATACGTTTTCATCCTGATGTCACCCTGGGTGAAGTCGCGGCCCTCTCCATGTGGATGAGTTGGAAATGTGCCCTCACCGGTTTGCCCTATGGTGGAGCTAAAGGCGGCGTGTGCTGTGATCCAGGCAAACTCTCCGTAGGCGAGCTGGAAAGGCTCACCCGCCGTTATACACAGGAGTTGATCCCCTTCATCGGCCCTCAACTGGATGTGCCTGCGCCGGATATGGGCACCAATGAGCAAGTCATGGCCTGGATCATGGACACCTACTCGCTCCAGGTGGGTCACTGTGTGCCTGGTATAGTCACCGGTAAGCCCGTCGGACTTGGCGGCTCCCTTGGCCGACGCGAGTCCACCGGCCGAGGTGTCGCTTATCTCGTCTCACGCGCCATGGACACCCTCGGCATACCTGCCGACGGGGCGACTGCCGTGATTCAAGGTTATGGAAATGTGGGCTCTGTTGCCGCCATCTCCCTGGCTAAGCAAGGCGTCAAGATCACTGCGGTCAGCGATGCCTTCGGCGGCATTCACAATCCACAAGGGCTCGATCTGATGGCGCTCAATGAGTATGTGGCGAAAAACAAAACGGTCGTCGGGTTCCCTGAGGCCACTTCCGTCAGTAATGCCGAGCTACTGCTGCTGCCCTGCGACATTCTCATCCCCGCAGCTTTGGAGCGCCAAATCACAGGTGAAAATGCCGCTAGGATCCAATGCCGAATTCTGGCTGAAGGTGCCAACGGCCCCACCACGCCTGAAGCGGATGTCATCCTCAGCCAACGCCCTGACATCTTCATCATTCCCGACATTCTCTGCAACAGCGGGGGCGTCATCGTCTCTTACTTCGAATGGGTGCAGGATCTCCAGAGCTTCTTCTGGGGTGAGGGAGAGGTGCTGGACAAACTCTTCCGCATTCTGGAGCAGGCCTTTGGCCAGACCTTCCAACTCCATAAAAAACGCGGCGTCTCCATGCGCTTCGCCGCGCTTAGCCTGGGGATCAAACGCGTGTGGGAGGCCAAGCAAACACGCGGCCTCTATCCGTAGTCTAAACCGCACGAAGACTCCTCAGGAGAACGACTTGCGCAGGTGGCTGGGCAGGATGCCCAACGCCTCACGGTATTTCGCCACCGTGCGGCGCGCCACCTTGATCCCCTGCTTGTCTAACAGCTTGGCCAGCTTGTCATCGCTCAGCGGTTTCGCCTTAGCTTCGGTCTTGATCAGATCAGCGATCGCATTTTTCACACTCGTGTTGCTAAGGTCCTCACCCGACTCCGTCTTCACCCCATGGCTGAAGAAAAACTTCAGCTCATACACACCGTGCGGCGTCGCCATGTATTTGCCTGAAATCGCACGACTGACCGTGGTCTCATGCACGCCGACCTCATCGGCCACTTGAGCCATGTTGAGAGGGCGGAGAAAGCTTGTCCCCTTCTCCAAAAACTCACGCTGATGGGCGAGAATCTGTGTCGCAATCTTATGGATCGTCTGCTGACGCTGATGGATGGAGCGAATCAGGAATTTACCACTGCGAATCTTATCGCGGATGTAGTTTCGCACCTCACCGCTGCTGCTCGCTTGCCCGAGAAGGTCCTTGTAAGCATTGCTCAGACGCAGGCTCGGCAGGTCATCGTTGTTCATGACCGGCACCCACTCGCTGCCCTGGCGCTCGACGATGATGTCAGGGCTGACGTAATTGTTGCTGCTGGGATTAAACCTTGAGGCCGGACGCGGGTCCAGTGTGCTGATGAAATCGGCTGCACGTGAGACCTGCTCGAGCGGCACCCCGAGTTTCCTTGCCAAGATCGGATAGCGTTTGTTGGCCAGATCCTCCAGATACTGATCCACGAGGCGATGTGCCAAGCTGTGCTTTTTGCCCAATCTTTCGAGCTGAACCAGGAGACACTCCCGCAAATCATCCGAGCCGACCCCCACAGGGTCAAACGACATCAACACGGCCTTGGCCGCATGCAGATCGTCAATCGGCACACCATGCATGAGGCTCATGTCTTCGACCGATGAATTTAAGAAACCGCGGTCATCGAGGCTGCCGATCAAGAACTCCACATTCTTGACCAGAAGCGGATCTTCAATCTCAGCCGTGCGCAGTTGTGAAACCAGATGCTCCTGCAAGGTCGTAGGAGCCACGATCGAGTCCATCAGGAACTGCCAACGTTCTTGATCATCGGCGCTGCGATTGGCCGTCTGCATCCGGCTTTGCGCCCAATACTCACGCCACTCCTCATCCATCTGAGACAGCGCATCCAACTCATCACGATCCCCTGAATCGCGATCGTCAGGATCATCCGGCACGGCATCCTCCAGAGAGACCTCGGGAGCCTCAAGCTCTAAGACGGGGTTAATCTCGATCTCTTGCTGGATGATCTGCCGAAGCTCAAGCGTGGGAGCCTGAAGAATCTGCAGGCTCTGCTGCATCTGAGGCCCGATAGCGAGCTTCTGCGTTTGAGTTTGGTAAAGTCCTTGATCAGCCATGGTTGGTTGGCGGCACCCCTTTCATTGGCGCACCACACTATCAAGCAGATATCAGGCCAAACGCTCATTTTCTCACCCAAACCCGAACAAAAAAAGAAAATGGCACGCTATCTTGCAGAAAGCAGGAGGATTACGGGCGTGCAGGTCCGCTGGGAAAAATCGCTCCCGTCACCGCTCCTTCGCAATCCAGAATCACGACTTCCCTTTTCCCCACAACCTCCCTGTGTTGCAATAATAGGCGCGAGACATACACCTCCCCCCATTCCACCTCCCTCTCAAAGAACCGCGCCAGCGGAGTCTCGAGGGGCACCACCGCGAGGCAACGGCTCGCGTCCGCTTCACTTCCTTCGAGAGCGACACAGAAGTGTTCCTGTCGGACCGCTTCAGTCAATTCCACCCCATGCGTCCTTTTCACCAGTACTGACAGCCACACGGGTTCGTCTGACCTGGAGGCTAAAAATTTCTCGAAGCCCTTCTCATGCGTTTCCTCAAACAGCGTCCAGCCCAATAGAAAAGAGCCGTCCGTCTGAGCCACGAGTTGCAACCGCGCCCCTGATTCAGCATTCAGGTTCGTTTTCACATCCATCAGCGGCACCAGCTCTTGTCCAGGCAATGAACGTGGCACCACCGCCGCCGGCCCCAGAGACTTCAAAGTCACCGAACGCCCCTGAAAAAATTCGGCGATTTGCGCACGGTGATCCTCACCCTCCGCCACCCGCTTGAGACGCTCATCGAGAGTTCCTGCACGAAAAAGCTTTTCTAAAAGCTCCGCCGCAGCGCTCTTGGCCGCCACAAGATCCAGCACCGGAGCAGTAGATCTCGTCTCCGCTTTGGCCTCCTCCGATTGCTGAGGGGGATTCGGCGCACTCAAAGCCGTTGGGGGTTCTACCTCATACTTTCCTGCGGTGGGTGTGTCAGGTGTCACCGCAGGCAGAGCCGCTCCCTGCAAAGCCGGAGGTCGAGGTGCCGCAAACTCGGCCACCATTCCCGGACGAGCCATCTGCCATGCCAGCCAACCCAAGCCCGCCATTACCAGCAGCAAAAATAACCCCAAGGGCACATTCCGCTCATCTCGTGCCGGGCTCCACCCCGATTCCTCAGAGTCAAAACGCTCGGAGGCCATCGGATTACCATCGTGCC
Organism: Prosthecobacter debontii; assembly: GCF_900167535.1. Taxonomy (NCBI): domain Bacteria; kingdom Pseudomonadati; phylum Verrucomicrobiota; class Verrucomicrobiia; order Verrucomicrobiales; family Verrucomicrobiaceae; genus Prosthecobacter; species Prosthecobacter debontii. The sequence goes on along the minus strand of NZ_FUYE01000013.1, from coordinate 12,697 downwards.
CGCCGGGGGGCGAGACCAATGCTTCGGGACGGCTTCCAGGCACCTGAGTCGCCCCCTGGCGCAGAGCCGCCAAAGGATGAGGTTGCTCCACCGGAGTCGGCCAAGGCGCATGCTCAGGCATCGGAGCCAGACTCGCCGGAGCAGGAACGACCGCCCCAGGAATCCAGTGAGCCGCAGGCGCAGAGATCGGCCCTGTCTCCGAGGCTCCCACACCAAAAGACGACGGCACAAGCAGGGTCGGAGCTGTAGGCCAGATGGGCGCCACCGGTGCCGGTGGATACAGAGGATGCGTCTGCGGAGAAAATTGGGGCGGCTGCTCGGGCGCAGGTGGCCAAGCCTTGGGCGGATCGGCAATTCCCATGCCAGGGCCTGCGGACGGCGCAGGAAATGTCGGCTTCGCGGGAATGACTCGTTTTTGAATGGGCACACTGGCCGCAGACCGCCCCGGAGGGCCTGCAGCAGGCGCATACGTCACCATCGGAGCGCTCCGCGCACAATGCGGGCACGTCACCAGCGCCTCAGCCCGCTGCGGCAGCGAGATGAAGGGGCGGCTACATGCCGGGCAGCGCAGACTAACGACACCATTGACCATTCAGCGGAGATTATGACGCATAATCCTCGCCTTTCCAGCATCCGCTTTCCTTAGAAGCCCTCCTTTTGTTTGGTGCGCCCGCCCGGATTCGAACCGAGAACCAAGGGATTATGAGTCCCCTGCTCTAACCGTTGAGCTACAAGCGCTTTTTGAAAGGAATGGCCTAAACTCTTCCCCCTTCTTACAAAACGGATCTTCTGAAGCCAAGAGAAACCATCTCTAGCATCATTATGCAAGGGGGTTTCAAAAGCCCCTCCAAGTTTAGCCATCTCCAGACGCCCCCCATCACCGACACTTCACTCCACCCGCTCTTTGGTATCGTCTTGTTGAGTTCTGTGATGTTTTTCATTTTCCGTCTTCTTGGCTCACAGACCTGCTTAACTGCTTGAGCGTGAGCTCTTTGAGAAACCCGCTCGAAGCGCACAAACACCCCTATCCCCCGCTCACCAGCCCCCCTGGTGAAGGTGCCAGCAGAGCGCCCCGATCTCCCCCCATCCCCCTCCTAAGACAGATCACATCCGCTCATTTTTCGATTTCCCCCTCATCTTCGACCCGAGAAATCAAATTCCTCGCAGATGAACAAGACCCTACCCCACGGGCCCCCAAACGCCTCAAAAAACAGCTAAGCCCCAATCTTCTCAGGCAATCCCCGTGCTTTTCCTATCAAGAATGAAAAACCTTATGGAAAAGGATGTGAAAAAATACTTGAGTTCAAGAACGTTCTTTTGAACACTTTGCAAGCAAACACTGCAAATTGCCATTTCAAGAGGGACACCGGATGATGCCAGAAACCTTCTCCACCTTTTTCTCCAGAGCGAGCGGCGTTGATCGTCAGCGCTACGATTACCAAGAGTGCCTCGCTTCCCTGCCCTGCGAATCCCGCCTGATCTCCGTCCCCACGGGTTTAGGCAAAACCGCCGCCGTCATATTGGCTTGGCTTTGGAATCGCGTTCACAACAAAAACCCAAGCTGGCCCCGCCGCCTCGTCTATTGCCTGCCCATGCGCACGCTGGTGGAGCAAACCCGCGATGAAGCCCAAAAGTGGCTGACGAACCTTGGCCTAACGGGTCAAGTCGGTTTGCACATTCTCATGGGGGGTGAAGACACCGAAGATTGGGACCTCTACCCCGAGAAAGACGCCATCCTCATCGGCACTCAAGACATGCTGCTCAGCCGCGCTTTGAATCGTGGCTACGGCATGAGCCGCTACCGCTGGCCCATGCACTTTGGGCTGCTGAACAATGACTGCCTTTGGGTGCTGGATGAGACGCAGTTGATGGGGCCGGGACTCAGCACAGCATGTCAGCTTGAGGCTTTTCGAAAAAATGATGATGGTTTTTTTGGATCGTTCCCTGGCGGGCAATCTATCACTTGGTATGCCTCGGCCACAGGTAACGCTGAACACTTACAAACTCGCGAATGGCGGGGTATAGCCCGAGAAGAGGATTTCTTCTTTGACCTCAAAGAGGAAAAGGACGCCACAAGCGGCCCAGTTGCGGAGCGATTGGGGGCAACTAAAAGCATCAAACTTGAGCCATCCAAAAACTTTGGCAGCAAGGGCGAAAAGCCTGACGCACAGCTCATTCAAACCATTCTGCAGAAGCACCGCGAAATGGTGGAAACGCTACAACAGGCCCCATCAGCTATTCCAAGGCGCAGCCTCATCATCTGCAACACGGTGGATCGTGCTAGCAAAGTTTACACAGCCATCAAATCAGTGCTCGGCGAGTCCCACAAAGAAGATTTATTGCTCATGCACTCCCGCTTCCGTCCGAATGAGCGGCGCGAACAAGTGCTACGCCTGAACGCAGAGCACCTTGCTCAATGCCCAGCGGGGCAGATCGTGGTGGCCACACAAGTCATTGAAGCGGGTGTTGACCTCTCCAGTGACTTGCTGTGGACAGAGATCGCACCATTGGCCTCCATAGTGCAGCGGCTCGGCAGATTAAACCGAGGCGGGGAGTTCGGTTTTGGCAATACGGCAAAGCATGGCTTTACTCCTCAAGCAACTGTGGTCGGCATTGACGCGCCTAACCCTAGAGATGGAACAAAGAGAAATGCAAAGGAGTCTGCGGAGGCAATTGGTAAAGCCACCACAGCTTATCTGCCGTATTCTTGGGAAAAGGCTCTGGACGCCTTCGATGCCCTAAAACTCCTCAAAGCCGACGCCTCTCCTCGAAACATCGAAAAAATCCAATCGCAAGTTCAGGCCTCCATTGAGCGCTGCCCCTACTCGCTACAGCGTCACGAACTGCTCGATTTTTTCGATACAGACTCCAACCTTTCCCTTGGGTTTACCGATGTGTCGCCTTTCGTTCGTGGCACGGATGCAGACACGGATTTTCAGGTTCTCTGGCGCAATCGTCTCGGCAGCGATGAAGAATGGGATGGTTCAGAGCCAGATTCCAACTATCGCCCCGACTTTCAGCGCCAGGAACTCTGTTCTGTCTCCATCAGCAAGATTAAAGAGGCCCGTGCCATCCTCAATCAAGGCTGGGTTTGGCGTGGAAAAGAGTCGGGCTGGATCAGTGTGCGGGACAGTGATGTATATCCAGGCATGACAATCCTTCTTCCGTGCAAAGCAGGTGGATACTCTGTGGAGGATGGTTGGACAGGCGTCTTCAATAAAGACAAGCCTATCAGCGACCTTTATGAGCCGCGCGCGAGCTTGTCTGATGAAGACATGCTCTCAAGCCTCGAAAACGGCTGGCAAAGCATCGCAGAACACACCCTGGAGGTGCAAGCCGCCTTTGAAGCCATCCTTCGTAAACTACCTGAAGACTTTCTTTCGTCCGAAGAACGTCAAGCCTGCGAACGCGGCATCCGTTGGCACGATGTCGGCAAGAACCACCCGGCATGGAAGACCGCGGCCCTCGAAGCGCTGACTGACGCCAAAATCGACACCACCGGTAAACCACACCCGCTAGCCAAGTTCTCTTTGTCTAATAGCCCCGATCTCGTTTACCCAGATGGAAAACCCAAGTTCACTGGTCGCGAACTCAAACGTGAGATCAACCGCCTCCGCCGTAGCTTTAAGCCCGGCATGGCCCATGAGGTCGCCTCGGCTCTGGCCTTCCGGCAAGCGGAACAAAAACGTCTCGGTCCATCACGCGATGCAGACATCCTCAGCCTCCTCGCAGAATACCTCATCATGGCCCACCACGGCCATGTGCGAAAAGTTCTGCGCGACGAGTTGCCCAAGAACCGCACCGAACCCAAAGATGCCGAGACTGTGCGAGGCATCAAAGATGCTGATGTACTCGAATCCGTCGAAATCGGCTCTGAAACGCTTGGCCCCTTCACTCTCCTCACTGATTGCCGCAAGATGGGTCGTCGGGATGTAAACGGCAATGAAAGTTATACGCGTGGCGTCCTCCGCCTTCTGGAACGCTACGGACCATTTCGCCTAGCTTACTTTGAGGCCTTGTTCCGTGCCGCAGACATCCGCGCATCCATTCTCGCCAAGGACAAACCATCTGCATGAATACCATGTCCGACTCGATTCCACTCCCAGGGTGCCGCCACGACATTCTCGGTCACTATCTCAAGGCCATCGGCATCCTCCGCGTACTCGCCAAATGCGCCGCTCCTGAGCACCGCGATCCAAATGCGGAAGGTTGGTGGAACTCTGATGACGCCGTCTTCTATCTTCGTTCACCAAAGTATCCAACCATGGACGCACTGGTGGAGTTCTTTGAGAAGTATTATCAGCCAACGCCTGTGTTCTCACCTTGGAATACAGGTGGAGGCATGGATGAGAAAAAAATCATCATCTTCCGCTGTGCCCCCAAACCATGGCATGATTATTGGCAAGCAAACAAAGCTGCACTACTCGCTCACGGCTTTCCAAAACCGGAAGGAGATGAAGTGCCAGCCATGCCAGAGAAAGCTTTTGAGTTAAAGCTGCCGCAGTGTGAATTGAAGCCAACAGATGACATCGAGATCAGCATCACTGTTGGGAAACAAAAAAAGCCCAAAACCGCGATCCAAATTTCATGGTCACACGCAGCTTGCACAAAGCTCTTCGAGGCTATGTCAGTTCAGCGCCCAATATTAGAGCGATGCATCAAATTTACCGATTCCGTCGTTAGCAAGTTCATTCCGGGTAAAAGCGAATTTACGTTCGACCTCAAGGATGAGGCAGCGCTTAGTAGCCTAGCCCCAATGCCGGGTGCTAAGTATTCCGTTCAGATCAAAGAATCAGGTAAAAAGGCAGTTATGGCTCTGCTGGCGAACGAGCTAGCATCACACCCAGATGCTTTGACTTCACTTAACTTGGGGCGCGAGTGTTTCGCGGACTTCCAAGCGGATGAAACAAACGGAACTGCGTTACTTGAGCAATTCAGGGACAAAGTTCCTGCCTCGGCATCACAAGCCATCGATTCTGTTTTCACAACAAGAGCTGCAACAAGGCCCGTAGATAGCCCCTTGTTTCTGAATCGAGGTAAAGCGGGAAATAGCGAAGTTTTCAGAGCTTACTGGGGCTTTTTCCTCGCTGCAAAAGTGGCTGCCGAGAACAATGTTAAAGGCTCGCTCTTTGGGTTAGCCTCAGAAGACACTCCTCCCAGGGATGGTGCTTCGCCTTTCTTCCCCGATGCATTCAAATCCTACAACATTGGTTCAGGGTGGGTCCAGTCAGATTACCCAATCTATCCGCTTGATTACGTTCTCGCTGTTGAAGGAGCCTTCGCCATGCGGGGAGGTGCCGCCCGTACACTCGGGGCCAACTCCAAGCGATTCGCGGCCTTCCCGTTCGTCTTCGATTCTGGCGAAGAAATGGTGGATGATGAGAATACAATAACGGGCACCAGTTCCGCCCTCTGGTTTCCGCTCTGGGATCGCCCTACCACATTCGACGAACTTGCCAGTTTCATCACCGATGCCCAAGCGCGACTTCCAGGCAAGGAAGCCCGATTTTCCGCAGAATTCGTCCGGGCAATGAACTCTCAGGGGGTGGATGCTGGCTTCGCAGGCTGGCAGGAGTTCCGATTCAGAATGAAAGGCAGTAAAGTCCCCTGGATTACAACCGGACGATTCATCGCGGCAAGTCACAACAAAGCCGCTACTGTGCTAAACCGCGCCCTCTCGCCATTTGATGAGAGCCGTTTCATGGATCAGTTTGATTTTAGCCGAAATAAGAAAACTGGGGAAATCGAAAAGGATGGTCCACACTCTGTGCGAGCCGATATCAATGCAGCAATGGAGACAGCAGCGCTTGATCCCACGGCTTACCATTGCATGGCGCTACTAGTGTCAATCTTCAGAGCCTGCCGCCAGCTCGCCATCTCCAAATCCTTCCGCGACAAGGTCCATGGCATCGGCACTTTCTTCGATAAGTTACCTATGGCCGAGTGGCGTGAGCTTTTGACAGACTTTGATCGTCCAAATCAATCTCATGCTGCGGAGTTCCGCATTGCTCGTGCAATTGCCTCCATTCCTGGCTTGATGCTCCAGCACGATCAAGGGTCGCGCTCCAAAGTACAACCCATGCTTGGTTCCTTGCTTCCGCTCACTTATAGCTATGGCCGTTGGCAGTTGGATGAAACTGGCAACCAAGCTGTCTGGACAGGTTCCGATCTGTGCCACGACCTCAGCATGGTTCTTCAGCGCCGTTACATGGATTCGCTCAAAGACGACCAGCCTGCCTTGCATGGGGTGCATCAGGCACGATTGGCGGATGTGGTGGCCTTTCTGAATCATGAGCTGGACGATCACCTCATCACCAGTTGGATCGAAGCGCTCAGTCTCATTGGCTGGCACTTTGAAAAGCCAGAGGTGGTTGCCCAAAAGGAAATCGAAGAAGCACAAACTGCAGCGGACGAAGCTCCGTTTGATCTTGCAGAAGACAATCAATCAAAAGCATCACCAGCATTTCATCTAGCTTACGCTGCCCTGCGCACCCTACTTGAACTGGAATGCGGGTGGCCAAGGAAGAACTGCGCCCGTTGGAAGAAACGCCGCAGTCAGCAACCGATTTTCCACCTCTGCCAACGCTCCGCCAGCAGCCTGCCCCTGGCAGTCAGCGAGGCGCTGCGCTGGATTGGCATTTGGGGTGTTAGCAATCCCTGGGGAGCCAAATCCCGCCAGGAAAAAGAAATCCTCAGTGGGCGCTACATCGTCCGTCTCGGTCAAAGCGACCTAAACTTCACAGACTCACCCGTCGATCCCGCTCGCCTCGCTGCTGCTGTCTGTATCCCTCTTGCTTGGGAAGACCAGTGGCTGCTCCGCCGCGCTATTACCCTGCCTTTCTCTGCCTAAACTCACCTCAAACGATAATCACATCCACCATGTCTAACCCCACCGAATCCACACTTCTTGAATTTGGAGGCTTCATCGTCCCCGCAGGCTGCCGCCGCATACTCATTACAGCCGAACTGGAACCTTCCAACGAAGGCTCCCTCATCCAACCCACAGGCTTTCCGGACCTCGGCCCAGTCTTGTATCCCGATCCAGGCGGCAAGAATGGTCTCATTTGTCTCATCGAGTCCGAAGCCTCCATGGCGAACCGTTTGGAGGAAGTGTGCTTTGATAACAAATACGTCGGTAGCTTGAAGAACACCTTTGATGGATTGCCTTACTTGAAGGCAGAGACCAATAGGGAGTTTACAACGGCGTCGACGATTGATGGTCATCGTTTCGCTTCCGACTTCCTCGCGAAAGGGAAAGCAAAGTTCTCGCAGGATGGAAATGAAACCACTCTCGCAGATCACATCAAGACAAGCCTGGCTATGACGGATGGGGGGAAGTCCATGCCTGTGGCAAACATCCCGAACGTGTTCCCTTTGGTCATGGGACTCGATCCCATGTCCCTTATCCACGGTTTTCAGATTTCCAACGAGCAAATCAAGTTTGTAGGACTTCGCCTGCCCCGTGCGCTTAATGCCTCGATTGTTGGATTCAACTGCAATCGTGTCACTGTCCCCGGCATCAAGTTTAACGTCGGTCAGGTCGATAGTGACTCTGGTCAGGCCATTTTCCAGAAAGCCCGTATCACAGCCAAAAAGATCGAAGCCAGATTCTCCATTGATGTCGGCCTGTTGGCCTCCCTACGTCTCGATCACCTCGAAGCCGATGATAAACCCGGCCAATATCAGTCACCCAGGCTCCAACTACTGCTTGCTATCTCTCTTTGGAAAGTAGCCACCTTCCTTGATCTGCTCAAACATGAACTGAGTTTGCGGACAGAGTGCAAGCTGCGCATCAAGCGAAATGAAACTAAGGTTGCACCACAATACTCAATCGAAGGTGCCACTTCTACCACAGGCGACTTCGGATACGAGGCCATCGCAGCCACCTCTCTCGCAAATGATAGCAGTCTCATCTCCAAAGCCGGTTTACCAAAAGGCCGTTCTCCGCTAACCCTCCAGTTCTAAGCGGTCATGCTTACCATCCAGATCAAACTCCACTGGGATCGCTATCATGCACATCCTTGGGGGCAGAACCCAGGCCGAGTGAAGGAGGCTGAATGGCCTCCTAGCCCTTGGCGACTTCTTCGTTCTCTTGCGTCGGCTTGGTTTCGCTCTCATCCTGGGGTTGCTCATTCCGATGAATTGAAGGCACTGATTGAAACACTAGGGCAACGCCTTCCTCTCATCGGCATCGGCAAAGTCAGCTTCGCCCAAACCGTTCACTATCAGCCAAACTATGGAAAAAGAGACAAAGCGACTGCCACTTACGGCACTACACGACACGAGAACCACTTTGCCGCCACTACACAACCAATTTGCTTCCGTTGGAATGACCTGATTTTGGACGCTCCTAAAAGGGACCTGCTGACGGTTTTATTAAAGCATGTATCTTACTTTGGTAGGGCCGATTCCATCTGCGCAGCAAGCCTTTCGACGGACGACTGGAGAGAACCGAGGGACTTTGGATGGTGCAAACCCTGTCTCTCAGCCGACAATAAGCCGCAGCGACGTATCGCCCCCAAATGCCGTGACGTTTTCTGTGCAGATCCTTTTGACTTTCAACTCACCGACCTATGGCAGCGCAGAAACTCCGGCACTGAGTCGAAGAACGCTCCCGTTCACCTAGTAAACCAAATGCTCACAACGGACATGCAGGTGGATGGTGGTTGCCTTATCTCCTACGAGATGCCGAAAGGCTGGCCTCAGGATTGGGTGGTAAAAACGCCTCGAAGTGAAAAGAAATCGGACAAACCAGAGCCTTCGGACGGCCCCAAGGTTGCCCGCTACTTGCGCTTTTCTCTGCAATGCCGCGTTCCCATTGCCACCAAGTTCACCGTTACGCTGGCGGAGCTGTTCCGAGCCGCAGTTAATCACCACCTCTGCAAGGTCCATGGGCAGGGAGTGAAAAGCCCGGCCCTGCTCGGTAAGGATGTCGCTGAAGGTCATCAGCACGCCTTCTACCTGCCGCTGTCCCAGGATCATTCACTGACAGACCTTCATATTTGGTGCCCAATGGGCCTCACCCGTACAGAAGTGGATGTGCTTCTTCGCATCCGCCGATTGAACTGGGGCAATGGCCGCTTCCCCGTCAATCCAGTTCTCACAGCGATGGGCATGGAACCGCCTTCCGATGCCAAGCTGGCCGTGGGCGATCAAACAATCCCGCCACTGATGAGCCGAATCTGGCGAAGTGAAACCCCGTTTGTTCCGCCGCTCCATTTCTATCGAGGAGACAAAAGTAATCCGAAGATTAAAGCGAACGCCACACCTGAACAGCAATTGGTTACCTGCCTTCGGCAAGCCGGACTGGACAAGCCGGTGACGATTGAACGATTACCCGCATTTCAGGCTGGACTGACTGAGGAGCCACAAGGAAGGCTGCCGCCAATGCCAGCCTGGGACATCGTCCGTGCTCCTGAAGGAGATGACCTCTCGACAATGCCTTTTGATCAAGCCATCGAAGTCGCTACCCATCAAAACTCTAGCGATTCAAGCAGAGCCCGTCACCGCCGTATCGGTTTTTTCATGCAGCTCACCTTTGACGAACCTGTGACTCTGCCCATGCCGAGCTTCGGCCACAGCTCACATTTCGGCCTCGGGCTTTTTGTTCCTGCGGATTGATCTTCTTTCGAAAGTCAGTTGCGGCGCAACTGACCTACTTTAACCATCTTTTGCTTTACGGGAATCTCGGCAGCGGCGATGGTTAGGCCTCACTGGTGGATTCCCTTATGAGTGCTCTCGACTTCCGGACTGCCCGAGCTCTGTTTCCGCATCAGCCCGAGATGTGGCAGGCGGATTACCTCTATGAACCGCTGCCTCTGCCGGTGGAGCATCCGGAGCTGGACCTCTTTGGCAGACAGCGGCTGGTGGATGAGGAAAGCGGGATCGGCCATGAGGCGGATGCTGGGAAGGAGCGGGGCACGACCGAAGCCGTAAGAGTGGCGGAGCCGATGAAGGCGCGGATGATGAACGAGTTCGTCTATTGCCCGCGCCTGTTTTATTATGAGCATGTCGAGGGGGTCTTCCTCGACAATGCGGATACGGAGCGTGGATCGGCAATCCATGAGAAGGTGAATCGCGGACGCGGTTCCCTGCCCCGAGCGAGGAAGAAAAAGAAGGCGACTCCAGAGACCGATGATGCCGAAGAGGTCGCCGCCACGGAGCAGGCGGAGGCGATGGCGGGGGGTGAGGCTGGCTCGGAATCCTCCGAAACGAAGGCCTCCCCTGCCCTGGATGCGACGGCGACAACGACTCCTGAGCCTGAGGTGGAGGTGATTCATTCCCGCTCTGCGATGATGAGTTCAGAACGGCTGGGCGTGGTGGCGAAGATGGATGTGATCGAGGTGGAGATGGCGGTGATCCCTCAGGAAGGCTGGGCCCGAGAGGAGCGCGGAGATTCGCTTCGCGGCGACGCAGCTTCTCCGCAGGAAGTCGAGAGACCCGCAGACCACCTAACCAAGAAGACGACAACCAAAAACCGTCGCAGCGGTGGGGATGAGGGGCCGGATCTTTTCTCTCTCGCAGCAGGACAAGATTCACCCCAAGCCGCAACGCCATCCCCTGCGGCGTCGGTTTCACCCCAAGGCGAGGGTTTGAACAAGGCAAGCGATGACGCCCCGGCTCTGCTGCATGTGCGGCTGAACGAGCATGTGGTGCACCGGGTGACGCCGGTGGATTACAAAGCGGGCTCGCCCAGGATCGGCGACGAGCGCAACGAGCTGTGGGATGCGGATAAGATGCAACTGGGGCTGCAAATCCTGATCCTGCGCGACAATGGTTATGCCTGTGATGAGGGGGTGATCTATTACCGGGGCACGAAACAACGCGTATCCCTGCTGATGACGCCGGAGCTGGAACAGTGGATCGAGGAAAAGCTGGTGGAAGCGCGGCAGGTGGCGGCCTCGGAGGTGATCCCGCCCCCGCTGGTGCACAGCCCGAAATGCGTGCGCTGCTCCCTGGCGCCCGTGTGCTTGCCGGATGAAACCCGACTGCTGAAGCGCGGGGCTGAGGCTGTCCCTAACGCAGACGCCAGTCGTAGAGCCCGAGGCCTGATGCCACCCCGGCGACTGATCGCGGCACGCGATGACGAACGAGCGCTGTATCTGAACTCGCAGGGACATCGCGTAGGTATCAAATCTGAGCGACTGATCATCAAGGACGGGGACAGTGTGATCGATGAGATCCGCCTCGGTGACGTGACGCATGTGGCGTTGTTTGGGAATATTCAAATCACGACCCAGGCGATCCAGGAACTGTGTCGCGAGGAGATCCCCTTGGCCTATTTCAGTCAAGGAGGCTATTTTTATGGACTGACCCGGGGGCATATCCTGACGAATGTGCATACGCGCATCCGCCAATTTGCCACCGCAGCCAATCCGCTCCAATGCCTGACCCTGGCCAAGAAGATGGTGCAGGCGAAGATCCGCAATCACCGGACGATGCTGATGCGGCTGCATGTGCAGGCCCCGCAAGCGGCGGTGACGGGAATGAAGGAGATCGGCAGTCGGGTAGCGGGGGCTCGGGGGTTGGATGAATTGTTAGGCTATGAGGGAGCCGCAGCGGCGCTTTATTTCCAACACTTCGCTGGGATGATCAAGGTGGGTGAGGAGGATCTGGACGATGAGATTCCGGGCTTGGAAATCTCCCGATCCACGGAAGCTCGGCGGGTGGAGGAAAAGGAGGTGTTCACCTTTGACTTCACCCAACGAAATCGCCGCCCGCCGAGGGATCCTGTGAATGCATTACTATCCCTAGCGTATAGTTTGTTAGCCAAGGATTGCACCATTGCGGCTCTCGCGGTGGGGTTTGACCCCTATGTGGGCTTTTATCATCAGCCGCGTCACGGTCGCCCGGCGTTGGCCCTGGATCTGATGGAGGAGTTTCGTCCGCTGATCGCGGAAAGTGCCGTGCTGACGGCCATTAACAATCGCATGGTGACCCCGGGACACTTTGTGCGCGCGGGTGAGTCGGTGAACCTGACCAAACATGGTCGGAAGGCTTTTTTCCATGCTTATGAGCAGCGGATGAACTCGCTGATCACACACCCGGTGTTCGATTACAAAGTGAGCTATCGGCGGGTGCTGGAGCTGCAAGCTCGGCTGCTGGCCCGCTGGCTGACAGGTGAGATCCCTGAGTATATTCCCATGGTGACGCGCTGAAGGCGGGTCGTTCTTTTCACCTTGAGCCCCCGCCTCCCAATGTCCGACCGCAGCTCGACCTCCAGCTCCCGCCACACGTATCTGGTGTGTTATGACGTGGCCCATGCCAAGAGGCTTCGGCAGGTCTTCAAAATCTGCAAGGACCATGGGACCCATCTGCAATTTTCTGTGTTCGAATGCGATCTGAACCCGCGTGAGCTGGTTCAGCTCCAGCGAACCTTGAAAGAGGTCATCAAGCATGACGAGGATCAGGTGTTGTTTGTCTCCCTTGGCCCAGCCGAAGGACGCGGCGACCGGGTGATCTCATCCCTAGGCCTGCCCTATTCTCGGTTTGATGCGCCCTGCTACGTGGTGTAAAACACCCACGTCTTCCCTGCTCTTTGACATTTTTAATCACGCGAGCGCCAGGTTACCGCGCTGCCCCCTGGCTTCGCTCGCGTGTTGATCATCAACCGATTGGCACCATCCCCCGTATCCTTTTCCCAAGGATCATACCAAGCCGCTATCAACCTCTCGCAAATTGATGCTGGAAAGCTTGA